>JBBPZA010000099.1:0-11677 GCA_038199375.1 Solirubrobacterales bacterium
AGCCGCTGGATCGAACGCATCCAATCAGTCCGAGAGACCTGCCGCCTGCAAGACCGCCCCGTCCTCGCCTGGCTGACCGACGCCGCCACCGCCGCCCACCACGGCCAGCGACCCCCGACACTGCTGCCCAGCACGGTCGCCCAAAGCCCCTGACCCACCCGGGCCGTCACGCCACCCGCAACTCACCCAAAGGAATCTCCACCGGCGCCACGACACCCCGTGAACGCCTACGCCAGTCCGGTATCAGAAGCAACTCGGTTACCTCCTCGAGCTGATACCCGCGGTCTTTGGAGCAGCCTTCGGCGATCAAACGTGCGACTGGCACGACCGCATCGCCCGAGCGCTACGAGCGGGAGACGCGATCATCAGTTTCAACTATGACACGCTCATCGACACGTCCGTACAACGGTGGGCGACCGGGATCTGGGACGCCAGCATGGGCTACAATTTCGAGGTCGGCAAGGGTTCAGATCGCTGGAGCGCGAAGAGTAGACCGGGGCCGTTTCCAAAAGAGCATCTCCGCCTCTTGAAGCCGCATGGATCTCTTCACTGGGCAAATCTGGATCGGACGGCGGAGCGCCTGGACCTTCATCCGAATCCGTATCGGCAACGCGCCGCCAAAACGAACTTGATTCCCCCCACGTGGGACAAGTCCGTCTTGGGCCAATGGCCGTGGAAGCCGGTCTGGGAGGAGTCGAGCAGGCTCCTTCAGCGCGTACGATGTCTAATCGTAGTTGGGTACTCAGTGCCAGCAACCGATCTCATGTCGCAGGCCCTGGTGAAGTCATCCCTAAGCACCACCGAATTGCGCCTGCTCGTAGTCGTGAACCCCGACCCGGCCGCTAGAGGGAGAGTCGTAAACCTCGCACAAGGGGCGATCCGACCTCGCACCCGGATCGTTGAGCTTGAAGCGCTGCAGGACTTCGGATTGTTGCTGGAGGAGACTCCTGACGAGCGGCGCAAGCGGACAGCGACAATGATGTCGATCAGGAAAAGGTTCGCCGGTCTCGAGGATCGGATCGACCAGCTCGATGAGGTGGATCCGCTCGACATTGAGTCACGTCTCGAAGCCCTGGAGCAGCTCGAAGGCCGCCTCGCTGATCTCGAGGCGGTCGTTGAGGACTAAACGTTGGTATCACGCTCGGACTCGAACTACGCTCAGGGGTCCAGCGGCTCCTTGCACTCTCTCGAACATTGAAGGCCAACGCTTGGCACTGCCTGCCAGACCAAACATCTACGGGCGAGCCATCGCGGCTCTACTTTGCGGGGTTCAAAAGGCCCTCTCACCGTCCACTTCCCCTGCGCTCGAGACGGGCAAGCCCTCGCTACAGAGGCCGCAAGGCGGCCACTAGCGCGCTGACGCGCTCGCGGCGGCTCAAACGGTCAGGACCCCGGCTCTCGTATGGAGAATCCGGGGTCCTGTTTCGACCTTCGTGCAAATGGTGGAGCTAACCGGAGTCGAACCGATGATTCCTGTGCGCGATGCAGACAGAGAGCCTCAGCCGCGTGGTTGCCCGCAACATGCTGGCGCTCATCACTCGCCTCCTCTGGGCAGGCTCAGATCTTGGCGCTCCTTGAGGGCCTTCGCCACGGTCTTGTCGTCGACGCCGATCGCTCGAGCGATCGCTCGGTTGCTCATCCCAAGCTCGTGCAGATGCTCCACCTTGCCGACGATCTGCTGATAGACCGGGGGCGGAGCGGCATCGACCAGGGCGGCTTCGACGCGGATCTGGGCGGCAGTGCGAATTCTTTGCGTCCGGGTCCACTGGGACGAAGAAGGGTCACCCGCACTCCAAGCGGGTGACCCCCGCGCGGTGGGAGGGCCGCGCGGGGGGTCGTGTGCCGGAGGGACGGTGGAAGGGCGGCGACCGCTACGAGTGGATCTCGTGGTTGGCCTGGAAGAGGCCGTCGCGCCGTGGCCCTCGGAGCGCCGCGCGAGCGAACCCTCAACTTCCAGCTGGATCGAGACCGTCTTGCCCTCCATGGCTCCCAGCTTCCGCGAACGGCGGACCCATGCCAATGGGGAAGACCCCCTGACACCTGCCCCCCAAAGGTTGAGTCGGCGCCACCTTGGGGTAGCGCTCTCAGAGCTCACCAGGCGGAAGCCGCCCTCTACCGGACGAGGTGCAGCGTCCGCGCGGGCGGCTTGCCCTCGGCGGTCGGCAGTGCGTCGACGACCTGGGGATCGAACTGGGTGCCTGCATTGGCCCGGAGCTCGGCGAGGGCGGCGGCGTGGGGCAGCGCCGGCGGTAGGGCCGTTCGGAGGTCATCGCGTGCAGCGCGTCGCAGGCGCAGGTGATCCGGGCGCCGAGGGGGATGGCCTCACCGTCTAGGCCGTCCGGGTAGCCGGAGCCGTCCCAGCGTTCGTGGGCGGAGCGGACGAGGGGGTGGACGGCGGCGAAGAACGGGATGCGCTCGAGCATCTGGGCGCCGATCACGGAGGCGGCGCTCCGCGCCGGCGATCTGCTCGGTGACCCGCGCGCCTGCAGAGACGCGGTCAGACGCCCGGCGTCCCCGGCCTCCGTGCGCGCCGCCTGCTCGAGCATGATCCAGCGTCGGCGCCGTATCGCATAGACCCGCCGCCCCGCGAGGGCCGCGGCCGCCGTCGCGCCGGCGGCCGCGAAGGGCAGCGCTGCCGGGAGCAGCAGGGCGGCGGCGGCCAGTCCTCCGAGGCCGGCGGCAGTCAAGCCCGCCGCGGCGACCGCTCGGGCGTCCGGGCCGCCCCAGTCGGCCTCGTAGACGCACTCCTGCGCCCCGGTCCCGATGCACGTCGTGTGGCGCACTCGGGCCGGCGGCCGGCCGAACAGGCGCGGCGCGGAGGACAGCAGGCCGATGTTGTAGGGGCAGGTGGCGGGATGCCACTGCGCCGGGGCGAGCGGCACGTTGCGGATCCGGGCATGCCCGTCGCCGAGCTCGACCAGATCCATCTTGTGCACCAGAGTGAACTTCGCGTTGCCCCGGGGGACGTTCGAGTAGATCAGCCGCGGCGACCCCAGCGCACGCATACGCGAGCTTGAACGCGTGACCCACGTTGAGCTCCATTGCCTTCTCGCCGATCCGGCGGGCGATGTCGGGGTCGTCGAAGACCTCGGCGGCCGCGCTGAGCAGCCGCGTCCGGACGCTGTCGGCGAACCAGCAGTGCTCGTCGCGCAGCTCCTCCTCGCGGTCGGCCAGTCCCGCGCGACCCAGGAGATCGTCCACTCGTCGCGGCCCCCTTCGCTCTCGACGTAGACGAGGATCAGCCGCGTGGTCAGCCCGCTGGCCTCGCGGGGCTCGACCTCGCTCGACCGCTGATGCGCAGGGGCGGTCGCCGGTCGCTGGACCATGTCCTGAGGATCGTCTTTGCGTCCGTGGCACTTGAGCGACCGCTACGGAGCCGTGGGCATGCCTTCGAGGGGGCGCGTGCCATCTGACAGCAGTACAGTCTGGCCGCGTCTGGGAAGGGAGGGAGCGAGATTCGGTGGCCGCCTCGAGGAACGAGATCAACGAACGAAAGCCCGTCCGTTGCATCGTCGCCGACGACCACGCCGCGACCAGGCAGGGCGCGAGCGAGATCCTGAGCGCCCAGGGCGACATCGAGGTCCTCGCCAGCGCGAGCGACGGGCCCGAGGCGGTGCACCTCATCGGGCACTACCGGCCCGACCTCGCGGTCATCGACGTCCTCATGCCGGGCAAGGGCGGGCTGGACGTCTGCCGCGAGGTGCGCGAGGCCGATCTCCCGACGGCCGTTCTCATCTACACCGGCTTTCCCGATCCCGAGGTCGTGCGCGCCTGCCTGGAGGCGGGAGCGCGGGGGTTCGTACTCAAGAGCGCGCCCGCGGAGGAGCTGCTGCGCGCGGTGCGCACGGTCGCGGCCGGGGACACCTACCTCGATCATGCCGCTGCTCAGGCGGAGCCCGACGTTCCCGTCGACGGGGAGCGAAGCCTGCTCTCAAAGCGCGAGCGCGAGGTGCTCCAGCTGCTCGCCGACGGGCGGACCAACGACCAGGCGGCCGAGGCCGCCGGGCTCAGCCCGGCCACCGTGCGCACTTACGTCGAGAACGCGATGCACAAGCTCAAGGCCGACAGCCGGACCCACGCGGTGGCCGTGGCCGTCCGCCTCGGCCTCATCGATTGACCGAACCGGCCGACCTGGAGCGCTCCAACCGGGCCCTGTCGGAGGCGGCCTACCTGATCGCGCACGACCTCGCCGAGCCGCTGCGTGCGGTGAGCGGGTTCGCCGGGCTGCTCGAGCGCCGCTGCGGGGGCCGACTCGACGACTCGGCCGACGAGTACCTCGCTCACATAGTTGCCGGCGCGCAGAGGATGGACGCGATGCTCGCCGGCCTGAGCGCGTTCGTGGCTTCCGAGCGCGCCCCGCTCGTCCCGGGGAAGATCGACGTCTCCGCGCTGGTCGGGACCCTCGCGGGCGAGCGGCTGGCGAGGATCGAGGAGCCGGGCGGCGAGGTCGAGGTCGGTGACCTTCCTTGCGCGAGGGCCGATCCCCGGCTCGCGAGCGACCTGTTCGCCCGGCTGCTCGACAACGCCATCCGCTTCCGGGGCGAGGCGCCGCCGCGGGTGGAGATCCTCGGCGAGCGAGCGGGCCTCCAAGTGCACTACGCCGTCAGCGACTGTGGCATCGGGATCCCGGCGGGGGAGGAGGGGACCGTCGTCAAGCTCTACCGGCGGGCGAGCAACGCGGCGGACTACGCGGGGGTGGGAGTCGGGCTGGCGATAGCGCAGCGGATCGCCGAGCGCCATCGGGGAGGGCTCTCGATCGCCGCGCGGGAGGGCGGGGGCGCGGTCGTCCGCGTGACGTTGCCGGCCGCTTGAACGGCCGGGCGGGGTGGCGCGCCGCTCGGCGTCGTGGTGGCGGGCCGCCCGCCTTTCGTCCCTCGCACGCGATTCGGCTTGCTCGTCGTTCGTCCCAAAACCACCTGACGCCCTGGCTACACTTATGTTGCGTAAGCAACTACACAAAGGTACCCCCACATGGCGAACCTTCTTCTCATTCCCCTCGATGACAATGTCGTGTTTCCGACCATGGACGTCACCCTTCCCGTCGACGTCGGCGACGACGAGCGGGTTCTGCTCGTCCCGCGCAAGGACGGGGCGTTCGCGAAGGTCGGCACCGCGGCCGAGGTCTCCGAGCGCGTGCGCCTGCCCGGCGGAGGCCGCGCCGTGTCGCTCTCGGGTCAGCACCGCGGGGTTGCCGGCGCCGCGCACACCGATCCGCTGGGCAAGCTGCGCGTCGACGTCGAGGAGCGCCCCGACGAGGTGCCCGTGGACGGCCGCACACGAAGCCTGGAGTCCGAGTACCGCGCGACGGTCGAGGAGATCCTCGAGCTGCGCGGCGACGACGGCCGCGTCGCGGCGTTCCTGCGCTCGATCACCGAGCCCGGCGCCCTGGCCGACACGTCGGGCTACTCGCCCGACATCCCCTTCGAGCAGAAGGTCGAGCTGCTCGAGCTCCTCGACGTCACCGAGCGCCTCGAGCGCGCGCTCGAGCTCCAGCGTGAGCGCCTGACCGAGCTCCAGGTCCGCCGGCGCATCCGAGAGGACGTCGAGTCGGGCGCCCAGAAGCAGCAGCGCGAGTACTTCCTGCGCAAGCAGATGGACTCCATCCGCAAGGAGCTCGACGAGGACGACGCCTCGGTCGCCGACGAGTACCGGACCAAGATCGAGGACGCCGGCATGCCCGAGGACGTGCGCGAGCAGGCCGACAAGGAGCTCGGCCGGCTCGAGCGGATGGGCGAGCAGAGCGGCGAGGCTTCCATGATCCGCTCCTACCTGGACTGGCTCGTCTCCGTGCCCTGGTCCGAGCGCTCCGACGAGCGCCTCGACCCCGTGCACGCACGCGCGGTCCTCGACGCTGACCACGCAGGCCTCGAGGACGTCAAGGACCGCATCACGGAGTACATCGCGGTCAAGAAGCTCCGCCAGGAGCGCGGGATCAGTGAGGACAAGCGCTCGGGCGCCATCCTCACCTTGATCGGCCCTCCGGGTACCGGCAAGACGTCGATCGGCGAGTCGATCGCGAGGGCAACGGGACGCGAATTTGTCCGGATGTCGCTGGGCGGCGTGCGCGACGAGGCCGAGATCCGCGGGCACCGGCGAACCTACATCGGCGCCCTTCCCGGCCGGCTCGTGCGTGCGCTGCGCGATGCGGAGACGATGAACCCGGTGATCATGCTCGACGAGGTCGACAAGGTCGGCGCCGACTGGCGCGGCGACCCCTCGGCGGCGCTGCTCGAGGTCCTCGACCCCGCGCAGAACCACTCGTTCCGCGATCACTACCTCGACGTCGAGATCGATCTCTCGAACGTGCTGTTCATCGCCACGGCGAACGTCACCGAGACGATTCCCGGCCCCCTGCTCGACCGCATGGAGGTCATCCGCTTCGACGGCTACACCACGGCCGAGAAGACGGCGATCGCGCGCGGCTACCTGTGGCCGCGCCAGCGCGAGCGAAACGGGATGCGAGCGGACGAGGTCTCCGTCCAGCACGGCGTCCTCGGCCTGATCGTGGCCGAGTACACCCGCGAGGCCGGCGTCCGCCAGCTCGAGCGCGAGCTCGGGACCGTGCTGCGCAAGGTCGCGACGCGCATCGCCTCCGAGCAGGTGACCGCTCCCGTCGCGGTCGACGTGGACGTGGTCCGTGACGCCCTGGGCAAGCAGCGCTTCTTCCAGGAGTCGGCGGTGCGCACGGCGGTGCCCGGTGTGGCCACCGGGCTGAGCGTGACCGGCGCGGGCGGCGACGTCCTGTTCATAGAGGCGACCGACATGCCCGGAAAGGACACGAGCCTGGTCCTCACCGGCCAGCTCGGCGACGTCATGCGCGAGTCGGCGCGGATCGCACTGAGCTACGTGCGCTCCCACGCCGGCGAGCTGGGCGTCGAGGAAGCCGCCTTCGAGGAGCGAGAGTTCCATGTCCACGTGCCGGCGGGCGCGATCCCGAAGGACGGCCCAAGCGCCGGCATCACGATGACCACCGCGCTGGCATCGCTGCTCAGCGGCCGGCCGGTCAAGCACACGGTCGGGATGACCGGAGAGGTCACCCTCCAGGGCCGGGTGCTGCCGATCGGCGGCCTCAAGCAGAAGGTGCTGGCCGCCCACGCGGCCGGGCTGACCGACGTCATCCTCCCTGAGCGAAACCGGGCCGACCTCGACGACGTACCCGACGACGTCCGCGAGGCCATGACCTTCCATCCGGTCATGACGGTAGGCGAGGTGCTCGAGCTCGCACTCGAGCCGGTCCCGGCCACGGCCCTCTCCGCTTGAGAGCCGCCGAGCGGCGCCGGTTAGCGGCGCCGCTCGGCGGGTAGTGCGCGAGCGTGAGCGTTCGCGAGCAGTACGACGTCCCCAAGCGCCCGCCGGTGCCGTGGCGCGTCTTCGCGCTCGTCGGGCTGGCGATCCTTCTGGCCCTGGGTCTGTGGCGCTTCGGCCCCGACGGGCCGTTCATGGTCGCACTGACCTTCGGCTTGGTCATCGGCGCCGTCTTCGCCGGCGTCTTCATGATCCTCTCGAGCCGGCGGCTGCGTGAGCCGCCCGAGGCCGGGGGGCAGCACCGCTCCGGCCCCGGCCGGTCCAGCTGAGCGATCAGCGGCGTTCGATCTCGTTCGTCTTGGCGCACAGCAGGCTGAAGGCGCTGTGGAGGAAGTCGTTGGCCGCTGAGGTGGCGAGGACGGCGGTCAGCGCGCGGCCCGCCGACGGCGAGCCCAGGCGCAGCCCCACGACTCCCAGGCCCGCCCACGCGCCCATGCAGCGGGTGCAGCTCAGCAGCTCGCCAACCGCGTAGCGCAGGCCCCCTCCCTTTGGCTGCTTGCCGTCGGATGTCTCGGAGAGGAACGGCGCGCGCACCCAGGCGACGACCTTCTCGTCGACGATCACCTTGGACAGGGCGAAGGTGGCGGCCGCGAGGGGCAGCCATTCAGCCGGTGCTATCGGCTCACGGTCCAGACTCCGCGCGCGCGCCAGGACGACAAGGGTCGCCAGCAGCGACCCGTAGGTCGCGTTGAGAACCGCGTAGTCCAGCGGCTGTGTCGGTGTCTGCTCGACTGAGTCCATCCTCGCGGCCTACCCCGCCCTCGCCCTTCGTTATCGTCCCCGGCCCGGATGGCGCTCTTGGAGGTCGACACCCACGAGGAGAACGGCACGATTCGGGTCGCGCTGCTTGGTGAGCTCGACATTTCGAGCGCGCCCCGGGTCGAGGAGGAGATAGAGCGCCTCGAGGCCGCCAGGCCCGCCGTCCTCGTCCTCGACCTGCGCGGGCTGGCCTTCATGGACTCGACCGGCCTGCGGCTCATAGTCGGTGCCGACGCCCGGGCGCGCGAGCAGGGCAGGCGGCTCGCGGTCGTCCGCGGCCCCGAGGTCGTGCATCGGATCTTCACGGTGACCGGTCTCGAGGAGCGCCTCGAGATGGTCGACGACCCGGCCGGCCTGGCCACCGCCTAGCCGGTCTCCTAGGCCACCTTCTCGAGCTCGGGTGACTGCTTCTCCCCCTCGAGGAGGTCGAGCACCGCGGCCTCCAACCGGGCGCGGACGAGCGGGCGGCCGAGATCGGCCGCTCCGCCCACCTGGTCGAGCGCCCCGCCGATCGTCCAGCCGGAGAGGTAGCGGTCGAAGACCAGCGGGTCGATGTAGGACGCGCGGGCCACCGCCGGGGTGTTGCCGAGGTAGACGGCGACGTGGCGCACCGCGCCGGAGATCGCCCGCTTGCGCGCGCTCGTCGACGCCGCGTCAGGGCCGGTGGTGGCGATCGCGATCGACGCGAGCACCGTCGCGTTCCAGGTCCTGAAGTCCTTGGCCGAGAAGGAGGGGTTTCCGGAGGCCTCCTTGACGTACTCGTTGATGTCGTCTGAGCGCACGTCGATCCAGCGGCCGCCCTGCTTGAAGGCGAGCAGGTCCGGACGCGTCCCGCCCCGTCGTCGCTTGAGCCGCTCGATCACGGCGCGCACGTCGGGGTCGGCGATCGCCTGCACGCGTCGCTGGCCGCTCTTGGCCGGGTAGTCGAAGACGATCTCCTCGCCGCGGAAGCTGACGTGGCGGCGTTGGATCGTCGCCAGGCCGAAGCTCTCGTTCTGCGCGGCGTAGCCCTCGCCCCCCACGCGAAAAAAGCCGAGGTCAAGGAGCCGCGCGGCGCAGCCGAGAACCCGCTCGCGAGGGAGGCCTTCGTGCTCGAGGTCGCGCTGGACGTGCTTTCGCAGCTTCGGGAGGGCCGCGGCGAAGTCGAGCATCGCGTCGAACTTCTGCTGGTCGCGCCGCGTGCGCCAGCGGTCGTGGTAGCGGTACTGCTTGCGCCCGGCCGCGTCGATTCCGGTCGCCTGGAGGTGGCCCAGCGGATCCGTCGAGATCCAGACGTCGCTCCACGCCGGGGGGATCGCGAGCGCGCGCACGCGGGCGAGGGTCTCCTCGTCTCCGACCCGAGCTCCGCCCGGGTCGAGGATCACGAACCCGCGGCCCGCGCGTCGGCGGCCGAGGCCCGGGCGCGAAGGGTCGGCGCGACGCAGTCGTCCGGTGGCCATGATGGCCATCGTCGCATGCGAGGGCGCCCGTCAACCGGAGCCGTGCGACTCTGCGGCATCCCATCCCCGACCCTTTCCCCTGGCATTCGACGACTACAGATGCGGAAAGGGATGGGGCCGCGAGGCGCTGGTACCCTGATGCCAGCTCGCAGGCGCGGCCCAGAGAATCGCCCGGCTTCCGAGAATGCGCCCCAGACCTCGGTGCGAAGGGAAAGCCAGGGGAGACGCGATGCCAATCGCGACGGAGTACGTGAACCCGAATACCGGAGTGGGACAGGAGGACGAGGATCCGAGCCCCGCGAGCGCGGCCCCGAAGGGGGATGCCCGGGCTCTCGAGACCCAGCGGCTGTTCGACAGGCTGCGCGCGAGGGAGCCCGGCGCACGCGACGCCCTCGTCGCCCGCTTCATGCCCCTCGCGCGCCAGCTCGCCCGCCGCTATCACCGAGCCAACCAGCCCTTCGACGACCTCTTCCAGGTCGCGAGCATCGGGCTGGTCAAGGCGGTCGACCGCTTCGACGCCGACCGCGGGGTGGCCTTTTCGAGCTATGCCGTCCCGACGATCCTCGGCGAGCTCAAGCGCTACTTCCGCGACAGCGGGTGGGCGGTGCACGTGCCCCGGGGCGTGCAAGAGCGCGCGCTCAAGGTCGACGAGACCGCCTCGAAGTTGAGCGGCACGCTTGGCCGCGCTCCCTCGGTCGCCGAGATCGCGGGGGCGATGGAGGTCACCGACGAGCAGGTGATCGAGGCCATGGACGCCGCCCGGGCCTACGACGCGGTCTCGCTCGAGGCCTCGAGGGGCGACGACGAGGAGGGCGACAGCCACGCCGAGTCGCTCGGGGTCGAAGAGGAGCGCTTCGAGCTCATCGAGTGCGGCCTGACCATCAACCCTACCCTGCAGGCACTCCCGGCCCGCGATCGGCTGGTCCTGCGGCTTCGCTTCGTCGAGGACCTGACCCAGTCGGAGGTCGCCGACCGCATCGGCGTCTCCCAGATGCAGGTCTCACGAATCCTCCGCCGCGCAATCGCGCGGCTCCAGGCCGTGGCGGACTCGAGCTGACGCGTCACGCGGCGTTTCCGTGCACGCGGCGCCGGATGGCTGTGAATCGTGCTTCTTGGAGACGAGCAGGCGATGACGCCGCCAGGGGGGTCGCGGACGCGTCAGCCGGCGTTGGCGGGATTGCCGGAAGCTTGACCCCCGGCGTCGCGGGATTCGCCGCCCCCGTCCTTCTCCGCGGCGTGCTTCTTGGGGTCCTCTTGGTCCTCGCCGACCTGCTCGGAGGGAGCCTCCTCGGGCTGCTGGTCGGAGGGCTCGGGGGTCTCGGTCATGGTCACTGTCTCTCCTTTGGTGGATCGCGGTGGGCAAGCTGGATCTCGTCCTCGGCGGGCTTGCCGGCCTTGAGCTCGCGCTCGCGCTCGAGCTCTGAGTCGAACTCGGCGCCGAAGAGCAGCGCGATGTTCGTCAGCCACAGCCACATCAGGAATATGACCACGCCGCCCAGGCTGCCGTACGTCGCGTTGTAGGAGCCGAAGTTCGCCACGTAGAAACCGAAGCCGACCGACGCGGCGATCCAGATGAGCACCGCGAGGACGCCCCCCGGGCTCACCCAGCGCAGCTTGGGCTGCTTCACGTTGGGAGCGACGTAGTACAGCATCGCGACCATCGCCATCACGATTACCAGGAGCACGGGCCACTTGGCGAGGCTCCAGACGGTCACGGCGGCCGAGCCCAGCCCGATCACGTCGCCGACGGCCTTCGCGAGGGGCCCGGTCACGACGATCCCGATCGCGATGACCGCGAGGAGGATCACCATCACCAGGGTCACCGCGATCTGGAGCGGGCGCAGCTTCCAGAACGGCCGGCCCTCCTCCTTCTCGTAGATGGCGTTGGAGGCGCGGATAAAGGCGCCGATGTAGCCCGAGGCCGACCACAGGGCGCCGAGCAGGCCGAAGCCCAGCAGCGCGCCCGCGCCGCCCTTGCTCTTGACCACTCCCTCGATCGGGCCGCGGAAGGTCTCGACCGCCGAAGCGGGCCCGACCTGGCCGACGATGTCGAGCATGGCGTTGGTGGTCTGCGGGTACTGGCCGAGCAGGCCGATCAGCGCGACGAGCACGATCAGCCCCGGGAACATCGCCAGCACGGCATAGTAGGTCAGCGCCGCGGCCCAGTCGGTCAG
>JBBPZA010000100.1:0-2605 GCA_038199375.1 Solirubrobacterales bacterium
CGACGGATGGCGGCACCTGCGCTTCCTCCTCGTCCACAGCCCGACCCACCTCTTCATCGTCCCCGGCGCGATCATGTCGGTGCTCGGTGCCCTTGCCGCGCTGACCGTGCTCACCCAGATATCCGTCTTCGGCCGCCCGTGGGACCTGCACGCGATGATCGCGGGCGCCCTCCTTATGATCGTCGGATCCCAGGTGCTCGCGCTGGGCCTCGCAGCCCACGCCTACGGCACCTACTTCATGGGCGAGAAGGACCCCTGGTTCGACCGCATGAGAGCCCGGCTGCGCCTCGAGCACGGCCTGCTCATAGGCGGAGTGATCACCCTCGCCGGGCTCGTGGTCGCGGCCGTGATCGTCGGCATCTGGGTCAACCGGGGCTTCGGGCAGCTCGGCGAAGAGCGCCTCGCGGTTCTCGCCGCATCGCTGATCATCGTCGGCATCCAGGTCTTCTTCGCGTCCTTCCTGCTGAGCATCCTTGGCCTGCGCCGGCGCGGGTGACCGCTAGCCCGGCCGCCGGGGGCCAGCGTGCCGTGCGCGCGGTCGTCGGAGTGGGGCTGGTCGCCGTGCTCGTCGCCCTCGCCGCGATCCTCACCGAGAGCAAGCCCCGCCAGGCTGGCTCGAACTACGTACGCGACGACACGCTGATCGCTCGCCTCGCGCCCGGAGAGCGCGCATGTCAGCGAAACGAGGCCGTCCCGAAAGACGCGGGTCGCCTGCGCCTCCTCGTCCGCTCCTACGGAGGACCGCTGCCCACCCTGCGCCTCACGCTGGCCTCCGCGGGAGGATCCGTCGTGGCGGGGACTCTGCGCGGAGGCGGCAAGGGAGGTTACGTCTTGGTACCCGTCGGCAAGGCTCGACCGCCGGAGGGGCCCGCCACGGTCTGCATCGAGAACGCGGGCGCCCGGCCCGCTGCGCTGTTCGGCAGCGCGAGTCCTGATCCCGTGCGGATCTCGGGCCCTGCGACGGGCGGCCGCGCGCGCTCCGGGGACTCGGGCCAGGTGACGGGCAGCCGGGCTCCCTTCGGAAGCTCGGGCCGCGCGACGCGCGGGCGCCTACGCTTCGAGTGGCTGCGCGCGGGGAGCGAATCGTGGCTCGAGCTCCTGCCCACGCTCGCGCGTCGTGTCGGCTACGCCAAGGCGAATCCGTTCGGGTCGGCGCTGATCGGGCTGGTGGGGGTTCTCGTCGTCGTCTCATGGGGCTTCGCCCTCGCCTCCGTGTGGAGGCCGCGCCCTACGCCGTACTGGTGCGCCATCGCGGCCGCCGCCTCCTGTCTGGCCTGGAGCCAGCTCATCCCCCCGTTCCAGGTGCCCGACGAGACCGTCCACTTCTCTTACGCCCAGTACCTGGCCGAGACGGGCCGGGCTCCGCACTTGCCGTCGGCGCCGTCGCTCTCGCCACAGCAGAGCGCGACGATGGGTGCGCTGCGGACCACCGCGATGATCGGCTACTCGCGCAACCGCGGTCCGCTCACGGCGGCCGAGAGCGCGGCGGTGACCGGCCCCGCCGCGACCTCGCCCAGTCCGGTCGGCGGGGGCGTGAACGAGGCCACCAGCCAGCCACCGCTCTACTACCTGCTCGAAGCGGGGGCCTACCGGCTCTCTCCCTCCACGTCGGTGGTGGGGCGGCTGCTCGCGATGCGGCTCGTCTCGTGCCTGCTGGCGGGACTGACCGTCGCGTTCGTCTTCCTGTTCCTCAAGCAAGTCCTTCCGCGACAGCCCTGGGCCTGGTCGGTGGGCGCGCTCGCGGCGGCCTTCCAGCCGATGTTCGGCTTCATCTCCTCCGGGGTCAGCTCCGATGCGGCGCTCTACTGCGCCAGCGCCGCCCTGTTCTGGGCGCTCGCGCGGGCCTTTCGGGAGGGCCTGCATCGGCGAACGGCGGTCGCCATCGGTCTCGCCCTCGCCGCCGGCATGCTTTCGAAGCTCACCTTTCTCGGACTCGTTCCCGGCGCCTTGCTGGGAGTCGTCTTCCTGGTGCTCCGGATGCCCGCCGAGCGGCGAGCGGAGGCCGCGAGAAGCGCGGGGCTCGCACTGGCGATCGCCGCGGTGCCGATCGCCGTCTACGTCGCCGTCAACCTCTCGGTCTGGGACCGCCCGGCGCTCGCGGGCTCGCTCCAAGGGGTCGCGGCCGCCGCCGGCAGCGCGGGAGAGGCCGCGACCGTCGGCGGCTGGCGCCAGCAGCTCGGCTACGTGTGGCAGCTCTACCTCCCGAAGCTGCCGTTCATGTTCGACCAGTTCACCTACGACCCCCTGAGGTCGACCTGGATCAACGGCGCCACCGGCTCGTTCGGTTGGCTCGACTACGGGTTTCGCGCGTGGGTCTACCAGCTCTCAGAGCTCGTGGCGCTGGCCGGTGCCCTGCTCGCCACCGCGGGGTTCGTCAGATGGCGTCGAGCATTGAGCACGCGCCGCCAAGAGGTCCTCTGCTACCTGGCCATCCTCCTCGGACTCCTGGTGGAGATCGGCCTCCTGGGGGTCAGGTACCGCGCGGCGACCGGCTACATCTTCGAGCAGGCGCGCTACCTCATGCCCCTGCTGGCCGTTTACGGCGGCTTGGTCGCCGTCGGGGCGCTGGCCGTCGGCCGTCGCTTCGCCCCGGCGCTGGGCGCCG
>JBBPZA010000101.1:0-55447 GCA_038199375.1 Solirubrobacterales bacterium
GGCGCGTGCCTGCCACGAGGCAGGCGTACTCCATCGCGCCACGCCGGCCCAAGTCGAGGCCGTTCTCGCACGGCGGGCCAACAGTCCGAGCGCAGGTCAGCTCCGACGCGTCCTGCGAGGCGAGGTCCACGTCACTCTAAGCAAGCTCGAGCGGCGCTTCCTGGCGCTGTTGCGGGAGGCCGGGCTCGCGCTGCCCCAGACCAACCGCCCCGCCGGCGGGCGACGGGTGGACTGCCGCTGGCCCGAGCAGCGGCTGATCGTCGAGCTCGACAGCTACACCTTCCACCAGTCGCGCCACGCATGGGAGCACGACCGGCGGCGCGAGCGGGAAGCCCGCGCTCGCGGCGACGAGCTGCGCCGCTACACCTACGGAGACGTCTTCAAGCACCCACGCCTCATGCTCCAAGAGCTCAGCGCCCTTCTCCCGCAGCGCTGTCCTGCCTGAATCCTCCTCTCCAGAGCGCTGTCCTGCCTAGACGTCGCTATGCGATGTCAGAACAGGACAGCGGAGAAGGCCCCGCGGCGCGGGGCGTTCAGGAGCCCTCGGCTATGTCCAGGAACGCCTTCAAGCGCGCCTGCTCGCGCTCGGCAAGGCGACGCTCCTCGGACTCCTCCTCGGCTCCCTCGAGCTCCTGCTCGGCTCGCTTGAGGCGGTCCTTGAGTTCTGAGGCGTCGAGGTCGTCGGGCGGGACGGCCTCCTCGACGAGGACGAGCACCCGGTTGCCGCCGATCTGCAGGTAGCCCTCCCCCTGGGCGAAGCGAATGACGTCGGAGTCTGACTTGTAGAGCCGCAGCTCGGTCGGGTCGAGGTTCGCCAGCATCGGCGTGTGGTTGGCCAGCACTCCGATCGAGCCGGTGACGGTCCGGGTCGAGACCATCTCGACCTCGTCGTTGAACACTTCGCCCTCCGGAGTGAGGACCTCGACGGGGAATGGGGTGCGGGCCACGAGCTAGCCCTCGTCCTTGTCGTCTTTGCCCTTCGCCTCCTCGACGACCTCGTCGATCGTCCCCTTGAGCAGGAAGGCCCGCTCGGGGATGTCGTCGTGATCGCCGGCGAGGATCTCCTTGAAGCCGCGGATCGACTCCGCGATCGGCACGAAGGCGCCCGGAGCCCCCGTGAACTGCTCGGCGACGTGGAAGGGCTGGGACAGGAAGCGCTCTATCTTGCGCGCGCGCTGCACCGTCACCTTGTCCTCGTCGGAGAGCTCGTCGATGCCCAGGATCGCGATGATGTCCTGGAGCTCCTTGTAGCGCTGGAGGACCTCCTTGACCTCGTTGGCCGTCTCGAAGTGCTCCTCGCCGATGATGTCGGGCTTGAGGATCGTCGAGGTCGAGTCGAGCGGATCGACCGCGGGGTAGATGCCCTTCTCGGAGATCGAGCGCGAGAGCGTGGTGGTCGCGTTGAGGTGGGCGAACACCGAGGCCGGCGCGGGGTCGGTGAGGTCGTCGGCCGGTACGTAGATCGCCTGGACCGAGGTGACCGATCCGTTGCGCGTCGAGGTGATCCGCTCCTGGAGCTGGCCCATCTCGGTCTCCAGCGTCGGCTGGTAGCCCACCTGGGAGGGCATGCGGCCCAGCAGGGCCGAGACCTCCGAGCCCGCCTGGACGAAGCGGAAGATGTTGTCGATGAACAGCAGCACGTCCTGCCCCTCGACGTCGCGGAAGTACTCCGCCATGGTCAGGCCCGACAGCCCGACGCGCATGCGCGCTCCCGGCGGCTCGTTCATCTGGCCGAAGACGAGGACCGTCTTGTCGATGACGCCCGACTCGGTCATCTCCAGGTAGAGATCGTTGCCCTCGCGGGTACGCTCGCCCACGCCGCAGAAGGCCGACAGGCCGCCGTGCTCCTGGGCGAGGTTGTGGATGAGCTCGAGGATGACCACGGTCTTGCCGACGCCGGCGCCGCCGAACAGGCCGACCTTGCCGCCCTTGGCGTAGGGGGCCAGGAGGTCGATGACCTTGATTCCGGTCTCGAACATCTCGTTGACCGGGGTGAGGTCTGAGACATCCGGGGCCGGGCGATGGATGGGCCAGCGCTCCTCGGTCTCGACCGGGTCGCCGTCGTCGATCGTCTCGCCGAGCAGGTTGAACAGGCGGCCGAGCGTCTCCTTGCCGACGGGCACCGTGATCGGGCCGCCGGTGTCGACCACCTCGGCCCCGCGCTGGAGGCCGTCGGTGGAGTCCATCGCGACCGCGCGCACGCGGTCGTCGCCCAGGTGCTGCTGGACCTCGACCACGAGGACTCCGTTGCCGTTGCCGTCGGCCTTGTCGCCGTCTTCTTCGTCCTCGTCGTTCTGCCCGGGACGAGCGATCTCCAGAGCGTTGTTGATCAGGGGGAGCTTGTCGGGGAAGAGGGCCTCTATGACCACGCCGGTGACCACCTCGACGCTCCCGATGTTTCGCCCGTCCTCCTCCTGCCCGTCTTCCTGGTCCTTCGCGTCCTTCTGGTCCTTCGCGTCCTTCTGGTCCTTCGCGTCCTTCTGGTCCTTGGGGTCCTCCTGGTCCTTGTCCTTCTGGTCCTCCTGGTCCTGCTCGCGCTCGTGCTCTTCTGTGCTGGCTTCCATGGGTCTCTCTTTGTCCTCGACGTTTGGCTAGGTCAGGGCGAGCGGCTCAGGTGATCGCCTCGGCGCCGGCGACGACCTCCATGATCTCCTGGGTGATCTCCGCCTGGCGGGCGCGGTTCATCTCCAGAGTCAGGTCGTCCAGCAGTTCCTTCGCGTTGTCCGATGCGCTGCGCATGGCCGTCATCCGCGCGCCGTGCTCGGAGGCGGTGGACTCGAGCAGCGCCCGGTAGATCGATATCTCGACGTAGTCGGGGACCAGGCGCTTGAGGATCTCCTCGGCGTCGGGCTCGTACTCGACGAGCGCGCGCTTCCCCCCCTGCCCGTCGCGGTCGTCGTCCTCGTCGGACTGATCGTCATCGTCCCCGTCATCGAGGATGCTGGCCTCCTGGAGCGGGAGCAGCGTCTCGTGGGTCACCTTCTGGGTGAGCGGCGAGATGTAGCCGTTGTAGATGATCTCGACGCGGTCGACCTCTCCGTCGATGTAGGCCGCCATGAGATCTGAGGCGATCTCGCGCGCGTCGGCGTAGGCGGGCCGGTCGGTGAATCCGGTGTAGGACTCTTGAACCTTCTTCCCGCGGAAGGCCAGCGAGGACGCCCCTTTACTGCCCGACGCGTACCAGGCGATGCTCTTGCCGTCGCTCTCGTGGTCGCGCCCGGCCTGTATCCCACGCCGGACGATCTGGGAGTTGAAAGCGCCGGCAAGCCCGCGATCGCCGGTGATCAGCAGCATGCCGACGGTGTCGACGCTGTCGTGCTCACTGAGGATCGGGACGTCCGGCATGTTGCCGGCGGCCTCCGCCGCCTCGCGCGTCATGCGCCGGATGGCCTTTGCGTAAGGTCGCAGCGCTTCTATCCGCTGCTCCGCCTTGCGCAGGCGCGCCGCGGCGACCATCTGCATCGCCCGCGTGATCTTCTCGATGTTCTCGACGCTCGAGATGCGGTCCTTGACGTCTTGCTGGCTCACTTGGAGCTCTTCTTCTTGTCGTCTTCCTCGTCGTCCTCTTCCTCGTCGTCGTCCTCGTCGTCGTCCTCGTCCTCTTCTTCGTCGTCGTCCTCGTCCTCTTCGTCGTCGTCCTCTTCGTCGTCCTCGTCCTCTTCCTCGTCGTCCTCTTCCTCGTCGTCCTCTTCCTCGTCGTCCTCTTCCTCGTCGTCCTCTTCCTCGTCGTCCTCTTCCTCCTCGTCCTCGTCGTCGTCCTCGTCGGCGTCGCCCGAGGAGGCCTCTGAGTCTTGGCCGGAGTCGCCCTCCTCCAACGCCTCGAGGCCCTCCTCGTCGAGGTCGTAGCCGAAGTCATCTGCGAAATCGCTCACGGCGGAGTTGACGGCGTCCTGGGTGCCGTCGGACCAGTCGCCGTCGCCGATCTTCTCGAGCAGGTCCGAACTCTCCGAGCGCACGCGCTGGATGAGGCCGTCGAGGAACTCGGGCACTCGGTCCACGTCGATCCGGTCCAGGAACCCGTTGGTCCCCGCGTAGATCTGGATGACCTGGTCCTCGGCGGGCAGCGGCGAGCGCTCGTCCTGATTGAGCATCTCCACCAAGCGCTCGCCGCGGGCCAGCGTCTTCTGGGTGTCCTTGTCGAGCTCTGACCCGAACTGCGAGAAGGCCTCGAGCTCGCGGTACTGCGAGAGCTCGAGGCGCATGCGCCCAGCGACCTTCTTCATCGGGGAGATCTGGGCGCTCCCGCCCACCCGCGAGACCGAGATGCCGACGTTGATGGCGGGGCGCACACCGGAGTAGAAGAGGTTGGGCTCCAGGTAGATCTGGCCGTCAGTGATCGAGATGACGTTGGTCGGGATATAGGCGGCCACGTCACCGCCCTGGGTCTCCACGATCGGCAGGGCGGTGAGGGAGCCGCCGCCCTCGCCGTCTGAGAGCTTGCAGGCACGCTCGAGCAGCCTGGAGTGCAGGTAGAAGACGTCGCCCGGATAGGCCTCGCGGCCCGGCGGGCGGCGTAGGAGCAGCGACATCTGGCGGTAGGCGTAGGCGTGCTTGGTCAGGTCGTCGTAGACGCACAGCGCGTGTTGGCCCTGGTAGGTGAAGAACTCGGCCATCGCCGTGCCGGCGTAGGGGGCGAGGAACTTGATCGGGGCGGCTTCGTCGGCGGGCGCGGCGACGATGATCGTCGTGTCGAGCGCGTTGGCGTCGGCGAGGTCCTCGGCGAGCTCGACGACCGTCGCCATCCGCTGCCCGATCGCAACGTAGACCGAGATGAGGTCTGCGTCCTTGTTGTTGATGATTGCGTCGAGCCCGATCGCGGTCTTGCCGATCTGGCGGTCGCCGATGATCAGCTGGCGCTGGCCGCGGCCGATCGGCGTCATCGAGTCGATGGCCTTCAGGCCGGTCTGCATCGGCTGCTCGACCGGCTGGCGATTGATCACGCCCGGCGCCTTGTACTCCGCCGGGCGCCGCTCGGAGACGTCGAGGTCGCCCTTACCGTCGAGCGGACGGCCGAGCGGGTCGACGATGCGCCCGAGCAGCTCCTCGCCGACCGGAACGTCGAGCAGCTTGTTCGTGCGCTTGGCCGTGTCACCCTCGACCACCTGCTCCCAGTCGCCGAAGAGCACGGCGCCGACGTTGTCGGCCTCGAGATTGAGCGCGAGCCCGGTGACGTCGTGGGGCAGCTCGAGCGTCTCGAACGACATGCAGTTCTCGAGCCCGTGAATGCGCGCGATGCCGTCGCCGACCGAGAGCACGGTGCCGACCTCGGTCAGCTCCGCGCTGCCCTCGTCGAGCCCCTCGATGCGGCTCTTGAGGATGGTCGTGATCTCGTCGGGCTTGATCTGCATGCGTGGTTTTCTCCTAACCGCTGGCGACGTGTCTGCGAAGTTGTTCGAGCCGGTTGCGGATCGATGCGTCGAGGATGGAGTTGCCCACTTGGAGCACGATGCCACCGAGAATGTCGGGGTCGACGCGGCTGGCAAGCTCGACGCGCCGGTCGGTCTGCTCCTCCACGCGCTCGCCGATCTGCTCTACGACACTGTCGTCGAGCTCGATCGCGCTGGTCACTTGGACCCGAAGGAAGTTGTTCTCCTCCTCCCATCGCTCGTCGAGCTGACGACGGATGCGGAAGATCGCCGGCATGCGGTGCTTCTCGATGAGCAGGTCGAGGAAGTTGACGAGCGTCTCGTCGGCGTCGGTGACCGCCTTCTGGAGGCCGTCCTTCTTCTCTTGGGTGGAGAAGTAGGGCGAGAAGAAGAAGATCTGAAGCTCGCGGGTCTCCTCGAGCGCGTCCGCGAACTCACCGAGCTGCTCGCGGATCTCGTCGAGCTTGTCCTGCTCTTGGGCGACCTCGAAGAGCGAGCGCGAGTAAACCTGGGCGATCTCCTCCATCGGCGGGGCTCAGCCTCCTCGGGCGTTTCCGGCCAGCGCGCTGAAGTCGACCTCCTCGAGCGCCTCCTCCACGAGGCGGCGCTGGTCCTCCTCGGTGAGCGTCTTGCGCGTCACCTTCTCGGTCGCCATGACCGTGAGGTCGGCGACCTCGTTGCGGATCTCCTGGATGGCCCGCCGCGTCTCGCCTTCGATGTCGCGTCGCGTCTGCTCCATGAGCTCCTCGCGCTGGGCCTTTGCCTTGTCGAGCGACTCGCGCTCGTGAACCTCGCCGGCCTTGCGGGCGCGTGCGACGATCTCCTCGGCCTGGCCGCGCGCGTCGTGCAGGCGCTCGCGATACTCGGCCAGCAGTGCGTCGGCGTCCTTCTTGGTCTGCGCGGCGGTGTCGATCGACTCCTCGATCGCCCGCTGGCGCTTGTCCAGCGCCTCGGCGATCTTGGGAAATGCGAGCTTGCTCAGGAGGAACAGGGTGGCCGAGAAGACGACCAGCGTCCACACCATGAGCCCGACGTCGGGAGAGACGAGGAAGCTGCCGCTCTCCCCCTCCGCCTGAGCGACGACGAAGAGCCCCGTGTTGTGCAGGTCCGCGAGCATCGCGCCCTAGAGGAAGAAGGCGATCAGGCCCGCGACGAGCCCGTAGAAGAAGCACGCCTCGGTGAGCGCGAAGCCCAGCCACTGGATGCTGGTGATCTCGTCGCGCATCTCGGGCTGGCGGGTGACCGACTCGATCACCTTGCCGAAGATGATCCCGATCCCGATGCCGGCGCCGGCCGCGCCGAGGCCGCCGCCCGCTCCGAGCGCGATGGCCTTGCCGTCCTTGCCCATGCCCTGAGCGAAGATGAAGAGTGAGTCGAAGAACTCCATGGTTCTGCTCCTTGGTCGTTAGTGATCCGCGGCGGTCGCTTCGCCGAGGTAGATGGCGGTCAGGGTGGCGAAGATGAAGGCTTGCAGGGTCGCGACGAGGCCGACCTCGAACGCGAAGATCGCGATGCCCATCGGCATGGTGACGACGCCGATCGCCGACGTCGCGAGGATCACGGCGAGCGCCCCGGCCATGAAGAGGATGATCAGGTGGCCGGCGAGGATGTTGGCGAACAGTCGCACCGAGAGCGAGACGAGGCGCATGAAGTTCGACATGATCTCCAGGCAGAAGATGGGGACCCGCAGCCACCCGGGCACCCCGGGCGGGATCAGCCCCTTGAGATAGCCGCGAAAGCCCCTTGCGCGGATCCCCTCCACGTTGAAGGAGACCCAGACGACCAACGCGAGCACGAGCGGGATCGAGACGTTCGCGGTGGCCGCATAGAGGGCGAACGAGGGGAACTCGAACCCGAAGATCGCGACCTTCTCCTTCACGTTCGTCGGCATCGGGATGTAGCCGATGAGGTTCGAGAACCAGATGAACAGGAAGAGGGTGCCGATGAACGGGAACCACTTGCGCGCCATGGCCGCGTCCATGTTCCCGCGCGAGATGTTCTCGCGCATGAGGGCGAAGATCGCCTCGACCGCCGTCTGCACGCGGTTGGGCCGCGCCTGCATGCGGTTCGCGATGTAACACATCGCGACGATCGTGAGAAGCGCGGCGAGGACCACATAGAGGACGCCCTTGTTTATGTCGAACACCCCCGGCCCGTCGACCCAGGGGATGAGCTTGAACTCGTCTTGGGGCTTGAACTGCTCGTTCTTCGGCCCCTTGCCGAGGGTGACATAGCTCACCACGATCAGGAGCACGTAGAGGCCGATCCCGAGGAAGACCTTGCCGCGCGTGCTCATCGCGCTCCAGACCCTCCGTTCGCGCCGCTCACGTCGTTCTCCTCGCGGGCGGCGGCGACGGCCGCGCGCCGCGGCGGACGCGGTCGCAGCAGGATCGCCATCACGAAGTACGCCGTGAAGGCAACTCCGATTACGATGACCGCGGTGAGGCCGTCCTGATCGTCGCCGAGCCGGGCCGCGACGATCACCGCGAGCACGACGAGCCACAGCCGCCCGAAGAGGGCGGCGATGACGACGAGGAGCGCGCGCAGCGGGTCGTCCGACCGCGCCGCGAACCGATCGGCCACGAAGCCCAGCGCCCGTGCCGCGAGCCAACCGGCGGCGGCGAGACCGAAGCCGAGAAGCGGCGCGCCCCCGAGCACGACGAGCGGCAGCGCCAGGACGAGCAGCGCGAGGTCCAGGTAGGCGAACGCACCGCCGCCGCCCCTCGGGTGCGGCCGCGCGCCCACGTCGGCTGCGGTCCCGGTCATGGGCGGCCCTGCTTCTCGCTTTGACGGATCTCGAAGATCCCGCTGCCTCCTGCTCTGAAAAGAACGCGAACGCCCCGCGCTCGGACGTGCGCGAAGCGGCATGCTATTGGCCGGCGGTTTCCCGGGCGTTGAGCCCTCCGGCCCGCCCGGAACACTACACGTCGCGAGAACTTTGTAACAACTTTGTGACAGCACGTACAGGCCGACTCGAACCGGGGTGCCGCGCCCTGCGTATCCCGTCCCCGTCCCCCATGCCCCGTACCGCCACCCTCGACCAGGATGACGGCCTGCGCACCGCCTACCGCGCGCACGGCTCAGAGCTCTACCGACTGGCGGTGCGCACCCTGGGTGACCGGGGCCTGGCGGAGGAGGCCGTGAGACCGTCGCGTTCCGCGACCTCCCGCCGGGGATCTCGATGCGCGCCACCATGGCCCCGCGCGCGTGGGGCACGGCGATCACGGTCTCCGTGCGCGGCGCCCGTGCCGGCATCCCGTGCGTCGTATGGCTCGAGCGCGCCGACGGGACCCGCGTGTCGGCGGGATCCTTTCGCTACGTCGACCGGCCGCAAGGGAGCCGGGTGACGCTCGCCGCGGCGCTGCCGCGCTCGGACGCCGTCGAGGTCGGGCTGCGCGCGGGCCGCTGGACCTACGAGGCGCCGCTGCGCTGATCGGGAGAGCCGCCGGATAGGGTCGCCGCGTGATCGTCGACTATGCGCTCTACGAGGACGGGGTCCGGCACGAGGGTGAGCTGCCGCTCGACCACCTCTTCGAGACCTGCCATGGCGCGCAGGCGTTCGCCTGGATCGGCCTGCACGAGCCCACCGAGCAGGAGTTCGACTCCGTCCGGCGCGAGTTCCGCCTCCACGAGCTCTCGGTGGAGGACGCGATCCACGCCCACCAGCGCCCGAAGCTCGAAGTCTACGGCGACACGCTTCTCGTGGTCCTGAAGACCGCGTGCTACGTCGAGCCCGACGACGTCGACTTCGGCGAGATCCTGCTCTTCGTCGGCGAAAGCTTCATCGTGACGGTCCGCCACGGCGCCGCGAGCCAGCTCCACGACGTCCGCCTCGACGTCGAGCGCCGCCCCGAGCTGCTGCGGCGGGGACCGGGCGCGATCCTGCACGCGATCGTCGACCGGGTCGTCGACGACTACCAGCCGGTCATCACCGAGCTCGACAACGACATCGCGGAGGTCGAGCAGGCGGTGTTCTCGCCCGACGGCGCCCAGCACGGCGAGCGCATCTACAAGCTCAAGCGCGAGGTGCTGGAGTTCCGGCGGGCGGTGGTACCGCTCATCGACCCGCTCGAGCGTCTCGCGGTCGGGCGCTACCCCGTCGTCCACGACGAGATCCGGCCCTACTTCCGCGACGTCGAGGATCACGCGCGGCGGATCGCCGGCCAGATCGAGGGGTACAGCGAGCTCCTCTCGAGCGTGCTCCAGGCGAGCCTGATCCAGGTTCAAGTGCGGCAGTCCGAGGAGACGCGCAAGCAGAGCGACGACGTGCGCAAGATCTCCGCGTGGGCGGCCATCATCGCGGTGCCGACGCTGATCTCGGGCGTTTACGGAATGAACTTCACCCACATGCCAGAGCTCGACGCGGTGTGGGGCTACCCGGCCGCGGTCGCGCTGATGGCGCTCATCTGCGTCGGCATCTACTGGCGGCTGCGACGCGCGGGGTGGTTGTAGGCTCGACTGCCATGGTGCTGGACGGGAGCTGCCGCGTTACGAGGGGCAGGGTTGGGCCGGTGGCGGCGCTCCGCCGCGGGGCGTCCCGGGCCGGAGCGCCGGCGTGACCCTCGAGGCGCAGCATCGGCCGCCCGCCGGGGAGCCCGCCGGGGCGCTCGTCCTCTTCCACGGTCGCGGGGTAGACGAGAACGACCTGTTCCCGCTGCTCGACGTCCTCGACCCCGACCAGCGCCTGGCGGGCGCGACGCCTCGCGGCCCGCTCTCGCTTCCCCCGGGCGGGCGTCACTGGTACGTGGTGCGTCGCGTCGGCCACCCCGATCGCGACACGTTCTGCTCGTGCTACGCGGCGGCGGCCGAATGGCTCGGAGAGCTCGCTCGGGAGACCGGCGTGCCGGCGCAGCGCACGATCCTCGGGGGCTTCTCGCAGGGCGCGGTGATGTCGTGGGCGCTCGGGCTGGGCGAGGGGCGGCCGCGGCCGGCGGGCATCGTCGCGCTGAGCGGCTTCATCCCGACCGTCGAGGGCTTGTCGCTCGACTTCGACGGCCTCGACGGCTTCCCGGTGGCCGTCGGCCACGGCAGCAACGACCCGACCATCGGCGTGGAATGGGGGCGCGACGCGCGCGACCGCCTCGCCGCCGCCGGCGCAAGCGTCCTCTACCGTGAGCGGCCCATGGGCCACTCGGTCGATCCGCCGTTCCTGCGCGATCTGGCCGACTGGGTGAGCGAGGTGATCGCGCGATGAGCACGTGGGAGCTGATCGCCGATCTCCCCCTCGAAGTCGAGAGCTATGCCCTGGAGGGGCTCGAGCGCGACGTCTCCAGCGACTTCACGCGCCTGTCGACGGTCATCCGGTTGCACGGCGGGGGCGAGGAGGGCGTCGGTGAGGACGTCACCTACGACGCCCTCGACCACGTGGCCCTCCAGGACGCCGGGCCGGCGCACGACCTGTCGGGCTCGCACACCCTCACGTCGTTGTGCGACCTGCTCTCAGACCTCGACCTCTTCCCGGCCGAGCCGGTCCGCGAGGTCTCGCGCCTGTACCGTCGCTGGGCCTTCGAGAGCGCCGCGCTCGACCTCGCCCTACGCCAGGCCGGTCGCTCGGCGGCGCAGGCGCTGGGCCGCGAGCCCCGCCCGGTGACCTTCGTAGTCTCGCTGCGCCTCGGCGAGCCGGCGACCATGGATCCGGTGCTGAGGCGACTCGAGCGCTACCCCACGCTGCGCTTCAAGCTCGATCCGACGAGTTCGTGGGACGACGCGCTGGTGGCGCTGCTCGCGGAGACGGGCGCGGTCGACTCGGTCGACCTCAAGGGCCACTACCGCGGAACCGTGGTCGACGTGGAGACCGATCCCGAGCTCTACCGGCGCGTCGCCGAAGCATTCCCGCACGCCTGGATCGAGGACCCCGACCTGTTGACCCCGGGTACCGACGATGTCCTGCGCCCGCATCGCGACCGGATCACCTGGGATGCCCCCATCCACTCCATCGCCGACATCGAGGCGCTGCCCTTCGCACCGCGGATGGTCAACGTCAAGCCCTCGCGCTTCGGCAGCCTGCGGGCGCTGCTCGATGCCTATGACTGGCTCGAGCAGCGCGCGATCACCGCCTACGGCGGCGGACAGTTCGAGCTCGGGCCGGGGCGTGGGCACATCCAGTACCTGGCCTCGCTCTTTCACCCGGACATGCCCAACGACGTCGCGCCGGGCGGCTACAACGATCCCGAGCCGCCCGACGGACTCCCTTCCAGCCCCCTCGAGCCCCTGCCGGCGCGAACCGGCTTTCGCTGGGGCGAGTGGGCCGGACGCTGACCGAGCTACTCCTCCCCGATGCCCCCGCGGTCGATGAGGAACGCGATCCGCACGTGGGCGCGCCACTCGTCGAGGTTCTCGCCGCGCAGCCCGACCGACACGACGTCGACGGCCTTGATGTTGCGCAGATTCTGCCGGGCGTCGGCCAGGGCCGCCGTCACGGCGCCGTCGCTCGACTCCGGCGACGACCCCACCACTTCGATGATCTTGATGACCGACATTCAGCTCCCCTCGACGATTTGGCGTGAAGGTGCGACCCTACCTTCTCCGCGGTGGATAGGCTGCCTCGCATGCAGCAGTGGGACCTCCGCGCGCTCGACGTAAAGCCTCACCGGCCGGAGGTGCTGCACTCCGAGGGCGAGGGGCGGACCATCATCCTGAACCTGCCGGCGGGCGAAGCGCTCTCCGAGCACCAGGTTCACGAGCGCGCGTGGCTGGTCGTCGTCGAAGGCGATGTGGAGATCGAGACGGCCGACGAGACGGTCTCCGGCGGCACCGGCCTTCTGGCGATCTTCGATCCGGCCGAGCGCCACGAGGTCCGCTCCACCAGCGACGCACGCCTGCTGCTGATGCTCGGGCCGTGGCCCGGCGGCGGCCATCCGTCGCAGTCGCGGGACCGGGGGGACGCCTGACGTGAGGATGCTCGTCCTCACGTCCGAGCCGATCAGCGCCGACGTCCTGCGCGAGGCCGCAGGCGAGGAGGCCGCCGACGACGCAGAGGTCCTCGTCATCGCGCCCGCCCTGCACCAGTCGGGGCTGCGCTTCTGGATGTCGGATGCCGACGAAGCGATCGCCAAGGCCGAGGGCGTCCAGGAAGAAACCGTCGAGCGCCTCGAGGAGGAGGGCGTCGACGCGGCCGGTGACACCGGCGAGAGCGAGCCCCTGCTCGCCATCCAGGACGCGCTGGCCACCTTCCCCGCCGACCGCATCGTGGTCATCAGCCACCCCGAGAGCGAGCGCGCCTTCGCCGAGGAGGACGTCGACGCGGCACGGTCGCGCTTCGACGTCCCCGTCAAGCACTGGACCGTTACGCGCTAGTCGAGCCCAGGCTGCACGGCGAGGCGTGCCCGGCGCTCATTCGCTGCGGCGAAGAAGAACGACAAGAAAGAGTACGGGAAGACGAAGGACAGCCCTAGCCGTTCTGGGTGGCGGCCGTGGTGCTCGCGGCGGACCTACTCGGACCGGGTATGCGAGCGCCACGGCACGGTCCGTCGAAAAGCAGGGCCCTGCGGCCGACAGCGCCGCAGAGCAGCGGCGTGTCGGAATCGATCGATCCGGCGCGCTGCGCGAAGAGGCCCGCGTCAAGCGGCTCCCCCGCGCGGCCAACCTGCGGCTGATCGAGGCTTCATGGCCGGCCGGGGAGAGACGGCGATCATCGCCGGACGTCTTGAACGCCGGCACCTTGGTCGCGCCGTTCGCGAGGATCAAGGGGCTCGCCCTTGTTCTCCAGGATCTGCTCGTACGTCTCCACGCCTTGACCGGATGGCGTTTGAACGCGACGCGGGAGCGGAATCCGGCGCTGCACCGCGGTCTCGACCGCGCGTCCGCGGCGGCTGAGGCTCAGCGCGAGGCTTGCTGAGACCGTGCCATCGCGTAGTGTCGGAGGGCCGCGCGCATCGTAGCGGGCAAATCGGCGCGCTCCGCCTCAGCGAGCCCGGTGAGAAGCCTGGATTCCCCAGGGTCGAGCCGCACCGCTACGACGAACTCGACAGGATGCTCCTCGTGAGCCTCGACGGCCTGCTCGTCGATCGGGTCGAAGTCTTCGGCTTTCATCCTTCCCATGATGACCTAGCTCAAACCGCCGCGAGCGTCCGTCGCAGACCCTCCGCGAGCCCGACGCGCGCCTTCCAGCCCAGCGCCTCCCGGGCCAGCGAGGCGTCGAGGCAGCTGCGGACGACCTCGCCGGGGCGCGCCGGCTCGTGCTCCAAGGGCAGCTCGGCGCCCGAGACCTCCCGCAGGGCGGCGGCGAGCTCGAGCACCGAGGTCTCCCGGCCGGTTCCGACGTTGAAGGAACCGCGGGCGTTTCCGTCGCCTGCCGCCAGCAGCGCGTCGACCACGTCTGAGACGTAGACGAAGTCGCGCGTCTGGTGGCCGTCGCCGAACACGGTCGCCGCCCCGCCGGTCGCCGCGCGGCCGCAGAAGATCGCGATCACTCCGCCCTCGCCGAGCGGATCCTGACGCGGGCCGTAGACGTTGGCGAAGCGCAGCGCGGCGACCGACAACCCACTTAGCCGCTCGAAGAGCGTGCAGTAGCCCTCAGCCGCGAGCTTGCCCTGGCCGTAGGGAGAGAGCGGGGCGGCGGGCGCGCCCTCGGGGGTCGGTATGCGATCGGCCTCGCCGTAGATCGCCCCTCCGGTCGAGGCGTAGAGGAAGCGCCCGACCCCGGCTCCGAGCGCTGAGTCGAGCAGGTTGATCGTCCCCTCCACGTTGACGCGTGCGTCGAAGGCGGGCGACTCCACCGAGCGGCGCACGTCGATCTGCGCGGCGAGGTGGAAGACGGCATCCGGGCGCTCGTGGGCGATGATCGGGTGCGTCATGTCGGCGTCGCGCACGTCAGCTTCGTAGAAGTTCGCGCCCGCGGCCAGGGCGCCCTCGAGGTTCTCCCGCCGGCCCGTCGAGAGGTCGTCGATCACCGCCACCCGCGCTCCGCGGGCCAGGAGCGCATCGACCACGTGCGAGCCGATGAAGCCCGCCCCGCCGGTGACCAGCGCATTCATCGCCGGCTCCAAAGCTCAACGCGCGACGCTCCACCGGTAACCGGTGCGGTCATCGTCGGCCCTCCGTAACGGCCGCGACGTCGCGCTCCGCCGCGAGCTCGTCGAGCCACACCGTTCGTCGCGCGCGCCGGCCACCAGCCGCAGCGAGGAGCCCCAGGAGCTCGTCGGTCGCCTTCACGTCCTCCACCGCCTCGATGGGAGCACATCCCGCGTAGCCCTCGGAACCGAGCGCCTCACCCTCCCCCGCGAGCAGCTCTCCCATCGTCTCCCCGGGCCGGACGCCGACGACGTCGAGGTCGGGCGCGCCCTCGCGACCGGCTTGGCGCCAGATCCGCTCGGCTACCTCGCCGACCGTGAAGGCCGACGGATCGGCGGCGGTGGCCAGGCGCTCCCCGTCTCCGGCGGCCAGCGCACCGTGGGCGAGCAGCACGACCGCATGCCCCATGGTGATCCAGTAGCGGACCATGCCGGTGTCGGTCACCGTGAGCGGCACGCCGGCCGTGGACTGGCGCATGAAGAGCTCGGAGGCGCTGCCGGCGCTGCCGAGCACGTTGACCAGCCGCACCGCGAGGCGGCCGGCGCCCGTGCGCCGCGCCGAGGCGGCGGCGAGCCGCTCCATGGTCTGCTTGGTCCGCGCGTAGAGGCTGGCCCCCGTAGCGGCCTTGTCGGTCGAGGCGACGACGACCGTTCCGCAGCCGGCCGCGTCTGCCGCCGCGAGCACGCCCCAGCTGCCCTCGAGGTTGGTGGCCACGAACTCCTCGGGGTAGCGCTCCGCCATGTCGACGTGCTTGTAGGCGGCGAGGTGGAAGACGAGGTCGGGCGCCGCACGGGCCATCTCGGTTGCGAGCCGGTCTGGGTCGCGCACGTCGCAGAGCACGTGCTCGACGCGCCGCCGGGACGCGGCCGTGCGGGCGCGGCGATCGGCCGCCAGCGCCGCCTCGTTGGAGTCCAGGACGGCGACGAGCTCCGGCTCGAAGCCCGAGAGCAGGCCCGTCAGCGTGCGGCCGACCGATCCCGCACCGCCGGTGACCAGCACGCGGCGGCCGGCGATGCGCTCTGAGAGCTCGAGGACCGCCGGCACGGGGTCACGGCGCCCGGCGACCGCCTGCCAGTCGAAGAACGGCTCGGCAAGCCGGCGCGGTGCCCGTCGCTGCGCAGCGACCGGACCGCGCAGGGCGCGCTCGATCGCCCGGTAGCCCGCCTTCATGTCAGGCGAGCGCGCCGGGTCGGGCTCGTTGATCTCGGCCACGATGTAAGGCACGAGCGACCCCAGGCGCTCGACGATCGGGTCGAGGTCGAGCTCTCCGTCGCCGTAGGGGAGCCCCTCGCCGAGCAGGCCCTGGGCGTCGGAGACGTGGGCGACCTCGGTCGCCGGCCCCAGCTCCTCGACGAAGCGCTCGGGCTCGAGCTCGTGGGCTGCACCCAGCCCGAAGAGCGACGGGTAGCTCTCGGCGAGGTTGCAGAACAGCGCGGCATGGGAAATGTCGAACGTGAAGCGCAGGTCGCCCACCCGCGCCCTCCACTCCAGCAGGTCGCGCCAGTGTCCGCCGATCGGCGAGAGAAAGACGCCGCCGGTGCGCATGCGCAGGATCGGCGGGACGTTCTCGATGAGCGGCGTGACTCCGCGGGCGAGGCACGCGGCGGCGAAGAAGGACAGGAAGCGCTCGATCTCGGCCTCCTCGAGCGAGTCGCCGCGACGATATTCCGCCGGGTCCATGGGCACGAAGAGGTGGATCGTGAGCACCGGCGAGCCGATCGCCTGCGCGAAGGCCGCGCTGCGCTCGATGCCGGCGCTCGCCTCCTCGTCTAGCCGGTCGACGCGGACGAAAGCGCCGCTCGGCCAGGCCACGGGCGCCTCGGCGGTCACCGCAGCTCCGGCGGGGACCGCCGCGCGCGCCGTCGCGATCGCCCGCTCGAGCGCGGCGCCGTCGGCCACGTGCCTGGCGGCCAGGCACAGCTCGATCCCGCGCCAGTCGCCGCCGTCGAAGCGGTCGGCGAGCTGATCAGGCTCGGGCGCGGCCTTGAGCAGGGGCGTACTGGTCACTCCTGTAAGTCCGCGTTCGCTTCAGGTGGTCGCTGGCGCCGCCTGGCAAGGACGCAGGGAGGGTGCAATGGCAGCGCCATTGCCCCGACCGAGGACGCTGCCAGGCGGTGATCAGCGATCGCCTGAGCGTGCGCGGGTTTGCAGGAGGGGCCAGTTAGTTGCGAGCCAGTCGACATAGAGGGAGATCGCCTCGGCCAGCGGGCGATTGTCGAAGCCTAGTCGGGGCGCTCGCGGATCGGCCGCGTAGCTCTCGTCCTCGGCGGCGGGCAGGCTGTCCTCGGGCAGCTCGATCGGGCAGTCCGGATCGACCGCGTCGCGGACCGCCTCGGCGGCCTCGAGAAGGGAGGTGGCCCGGTCGCCGGCCGCGACGAGCTCGGCCTCCCACGAGCCACGCTCCACCAGCGACTCCAGCCCGAGCACGAGATCGTCGACGTAGACGAAGTCGCGGGTGCGGTGCGGGTTGCCGCGCACGACGATGGGCCCGCCCTCGAAGGCGCTAGCCGCGAAGGAGGCGATCGCCCCCGTCGCGCCCTCCCAGGCGACCTGCCCGGGCCCGAAGACCGAGGTAAGGCGCACGACTGTGGAGTGCGCCGCATGCAGCCGGCACGCCTCCTCCCCCAGCCGCTTGGACGCCGCATAGGCGTCGGGAGAGGGGACCCCGGCGGCGCGGATGGTCGACGGGTAGACGAGGCCCGCCCCCTGCTCGCGGCACCCCTCGAGCAGGTTGAACGTGGTGCCGGCGTTCTCGCGGATCGCCCGAGCCGGGTCGGCGGCCGCACGCGCGGGGTCGGGGACCCCCGCGAAGTGCAGGACGGCGTCGCACCCCGCGATGTACGCCCGGGCAGCCGGGTCGCCGGCATCGACCTGCAAGGCGTCGAGCTCGCGTGAGGCGCTCCGGACGTCGTGGCCGGGTCGGGCAAGCGCGAGGACGTCGTGGCCGCGCTCGCCGAGGAGCGCCGTGGTGCGCCATCCCAGATAGCCGGTCGCACCGGTGACCAGGAGCTTCATAGGCGCAGGTGCTCCTTCACCTTATTTGACGGACGGGGCGGCTGGACCCCGAGCTGGTCGAGCTGGGACCTTCATGGGCGGAGGTACTCCCGCACCCCATGACGGTAGGAGTGCGGCGTCTCGTAGACCCGCGCGGGTCTCTCCTGCGCCGCACGCCCCTCGGCCATCGCCGCCAGTCCGGCCACCGTCACCGCCTCGGCGGCGACGTTCGAGGCCGCCAGGCCGCCGCTCGGCTCGAGCTCGAGCAGGATCCGCGTGGCGTCGTCGACGTGGACCGCGCCGAGCGTCGCACGCCCGCCGTCGTCGACGGTCAGCGGCCGACCCTGAGCCGCGAGGCGACGGAACTTGTCGATCACTGTCTGGGACTCGGGGCGATCGTGCTCGACCGGGCTGCGGCCGTAGACGATTCCCAGCCGGGCGACGTGCACGCCGAATCCGTGGCGCTGCGCGTAGAGACCCAGGCACAGCTCGCCGTAGATCTTCGAGAGGTGAGCGAGGTCACCTTGCGCGCCGTAGGGATGGTCGGCGCTCACCCGCTGGGCCGGCTCGCTCCCGTAGACGTGCAGCGAGCTCGCGAAGACGACCGCGGGCCCACCCGCGTCGGCCACCGCCTCGGCGACGCGCCGCACGCCGCTGACGTTGGTCTCCTCGGTGTAGTCGGGGTCTCGCTCGGAGATCGGCCGGCTCGCCTGGGCCGCGAGCAGGTGAACGCGGTCAGGCTCATGGGTGAGCAGCCGATCGAGGTCTGACCGCTCGCGGATGTCGGCCGTCTCGACGCGCGCGCCAGCGGCGCGCAGCCCGTCGAGCTGGCTCACCTCCGTCGCGTACCAGTTGTCGGCCAGCACCACTTCGTCGCCGGCGGCGAGCGCGTGCTGCGCGAGGGCCGCGCCGAGGTAGCCGGCCCCGAGGATGAGCAGGCGCGCCACGGGGGAAAGCTAGATCACGGTGACCTTCGGTGCGCTTCTGACGACGTTGCGGGTGTCCACGACCAGCCGGGTGCGGTTCCAGGGCGCGTCGGCGAACGCGCTGTGGGCGGTCAACAAGACGACACAGTCCGCCTGCGCCATGCGCTTGGTGTCGAGATCCATCGCCTCGTAGCGCTCTCCGTCGAGCTCGATCTCGGGCACCCAGGGATCGCAGTAGTCGATGCGCCCGCCCCGAGCGATGAGCTGGCGCATGATCTCGAGGCTCGGGGACTCGCGGGTGTCGTGGACGTCGGGCTTGTAGGCCATGCCCATCAGGAGGATGTGCGACCCCTTAATCGGGCGCCCCGCCTCGTTGAGGGCGTCGGCGATCTTCTGGACCACGTAGACGGGCATGTGCGCGTTGATCTCGTGCGCGGCCGCGATGAGCTGCGCGGAGTAGCCGTACTCGCGCAGGCGGGAGGCGAGGAAGTGCGGGACGACCGGTATGCAGTCGCCGCCCAACCCGGGGCCGGGATAGTGGGGCATGAAGGCGAACGGCTTGGTCGCCGCCGCGTCGATGACCTCCCACGAGGAGATGCCCATCCTGTCGCACATCAGCGCCAGCTCGTTGGCGAGCGCGATGTTGACCGCGCGGAAGGTGTTCTCGTGGATCTTGGCCAGCTCGGCCACCATCGGGCTTGAGACGGGGACGATCTCGTCGACGATCTGGCTGAAGAGCAGCATCGTCCGGCTCAGGCACTCGTGGGTGACCCCCGAGACGAGCTTCGGCGTGTTGGCCATCGTCCACTTCTCGCTGCCGGGGTCCACGCGCTCCGGGGCGTAGCCGAGGAAGAACTCCTCTCCGACCGCGCGCTCGCCGTTTCGCGCGAGCGTCGGCAGAACCATCTCCTCCGTCGTCCCCGGATGGGTGGTCGACTGAAGCACGACGAGCTGGCCGTCGCCGCGGAGGTGCTCGGAGACCGAGCCGGCGGCCGCGATGATGTAGCCGAGGTCCGGGTTGCGCGTCTTGGACAACGGGGTCGGGACGCAGATGACCACCGCGTCGAGCTCGGCCAGCACCGCGTAATCGGAGGTCGCCGAGAGGCGATCCTCGACGGCGGCATAGCGATCCTCGGGGACGTCGACGAGGTAGGACCGGCGCTCGCGGACCGCGCGGACGCGCTCCTCGTCGAGGTCGATGCCGGTGACGGAGAAGCCCTGCTCGGCGAAGGCCATCGCGAGCGGCAGCCCGGCGTAGCCGAGGCCGATGATCCCGATCCTCGCCTCCCGCGTCCTCACCCGGTCCGAGAAGGTCTGGGGAGATGTGACCACGTTGGCCAAGCCGGGCAGGCTACCAGAAGGCCCGGAGGCGACTTGTTTTCGGAGCGTTGGGTCTCGAGGAGGAATCCGGCCCCGCTGCTATAACCATTCCGCGATGTCCATCCAGGACGCCCTCCGCGCCCTCGTGGAGGACAGGGCGACGGTGTGGGGCTTCTTCGCGGCGCTGGCGCTGGTGCTCGCCCTCACGCCGCTCACGGTGCGCCTCGCGCACCGCATCGGGGCCCTCGACCACGGAGGCGATCGGCCGCGCATCCACCGTGCGCCCATCCCGCGCATCGGCGGGCTGGCCATCGTCGTCGCGATCCTAATCCCGACCGTCGCGCTGGTCAACCTCGACGGGCCGTTGCTCGGGATCGCCATCGGCATCCCCTGCGTCGCCGCGATCGGCCTCTACGACGACCTGCGCAGCCTCAGCCCCCGCGCGAAGCTCCTGGCGGTCGCGCTGGTCTCGCTCATCCCCGTGCTGGGCTGGGACATGACCTTCAGCCACATCACGCTGCCCTTCTTCGGCTACATCGACTTCGGGCCGGCCTCGATCCCGCTGACCATCTTCTGGATCACCCTCGTCGCCAACCTCGTCAACCTCATCGACGGGATGGACGCGCTGGCGGCCGGCATCGTCGCCATCGCCTGCGCGTCCTTCGCCCTGCTCGCCGCCTCCTTCGGACGCCTGGAGACCGCCGCCGTGGCGGCGATCGTCTGCGGAGCGACGCTCGGCTTCCTGCGCCACAACTACCACCCGGCCAAGGTCTTCATGGGCGACAGCGGCGCGCTGGCGCTGGGCTTCGTACTCGGCAGCCTCGCCGTCGAAGGCGTGCTCAAGAGCGCGGCGACCATCGCTCTCGCCGCCCCGCTGCTCGTCATGGCGGTGCCGATCCTCGACACCTCGTTCGTCGTGCTCAAGCGGCTGAAGTACCGGCAGCCACCATGGGCGGCCGACCACAACCACTTCTACCACCGATTCCTGCGCATCGGCTTCTCTCAGCGGCGCACCGCGGCCTACCTCCACGTGTGGGCGGGCCTGCTGGCCGCCTACGCCGTCCTGCTGCGCTTCGTCCCGCCGCGGCCCTTCGGCGTGTGGGACCTCGAGAACACCATCGTCGCCGCGGCGGCCGGGCTGGTCATCCTCGCCGCCTCCCTGTGGCTCGTCTACACGCTCGAGATCCTCAAGGCCCGCCACCTCCAGGTACTGGGCTTCCGCCGGGCGGCACCGGACGCGGAGGCGCGCGAGCGCGAGGAGGCCGTCGAGGAAGTGCTCACGGCCGGGCCGCGGTAACGCGGTCGCGAGGGAGTTCGCACGCGGCTGAAGCGGGCGGTCGGTGAGCCGCTGGATATCCCTCAGAGCCACAGCGCGCTTCTCCCCCGGTCGCGCGGGTTCCGCTGTCCTGCTTTGGTGTCGCTATGCGGGGTCTAGGCAGGACAGCGCGCCGGATCTGGCGGGCTGAAAGCGCTCCACTTCACCCCCAGGGGAGCGCCAGGGCCAGCAGGTCGGCGGGGTCGCGGCCCTTCAGGGGCAGCGACGGGCGAGCCCGGCGCTCCACCCTCACCTCGTCGACGTCACGCAGGAGCTTCAGTCGCCCCTCGCGAACGAGCTGCTCGTCGACCGCGCCCATCCGGCCCTCGAAGATCGACCACACCGGCGTGCCCAGCACCGCGGCCTCGCGGTTCATCGTGCCGCCGGCGGAGACCAGGGCGTCGGCGAGGGCGACGAGGCTGCGCCCGTCGACGGCGCGGGCCGGGACCACGACCCCTGGCAGCCCCAGGGCGCGCACCGCGGCCGCCTGCTCGGGAGTGCGGGCGAGCACGACGGTGGCGACGTCCTCGTACGCCGACGTGCGCTCGAGCAGCCGCGGAAGCAGCCCGCTCTCCGTTCCCCCCAGGTAGAGCGCGTAGGAGGGGGCGGTGCGCACGACGCACAGCGTCTTCTCCCGGCCGACCCCCAGCTCGTCGAGCACGCGCGCGTTCGGCTCGAAGCCGGAGAGGTAGTACTCCTCCTTTAGGCCCGGGTAGCGCACGAGCTTGGGCGGCCTCGCTCCGTAGCGGCGCAGGCGCTCGGGCGGAATGGCGTCGGGGACGAGCACTCGCGAGGCGAAGCGGCAGTTGACGTGATGCTGCAGCGCGGCCCACTCGTAGTCGAACATGGTCGTGTTGGGAATCCCGAGCGCCTGGCAGGCGATCGGAAGGTCGGTCGAGGCGTGCCCGAGCCCGCAGTCGAACCTCCGCCGGCGCCCGAAGCCGACCATCAACCGGATCCGCTCCGCCGCGGCCCGCGCCTTGCCCGCCCGCCCGGCGCCGCCGTAGCGACCGAGCACCGTGAACGGATGCCCCCAGTCCTCGAGCAGCTCCACCGTGTGCGAGAGCGGCCTCGCGGTGATCTCCACGTCGTGCCCGTCGCGCTCGAGCAGCTCCACCAGCGGGCGCAGCACGACGACGTGCGCCGTGTTCGTCAAGTCGACCCAGATCCGCAAGGGACCGATGCTACCGATCACCGGCGCGCGGTTTCTGGACCGACCCACACCATAAAGTCCTGAGAAACGGATGCTAACTGGTACTATGTACGTTATATGACGCCTAATGTCGATGGTGCATCACGCCGAGCTCCTCTGCCGGTGCGCCGCGCGCTCGGTGAGCTTGCCGGCGGTATGGCTACCTGGCGCAAGCTGCGCGGTCTCACCCAGGCCCAGCTGGCGGATCGCGCGGGCGTCGACCGCAAGACCGTCTTGCGGCTTGAGAAGGGAGACGGGGGCGTGAGCACCGAGAACCTCCTGCGCATACTGCGGGCACTCGGAATCCTCGACACGCTCCCGCGCGCCCTCGATCCGTACGAGACCGACCTTGGCAGGCTTCGCGCCGACGAGCAGCTGCCCCGTCGAGTACGCCCGAGGAGGCTGACAGACGATGCCTGACACGATCGCTGACGTCCTGGTACAGGTCGGCGACGAGGAGCTGCTCGCCGGCCGTCTGTGGTCACACCGGCGGCGCAACACAGAGTCGGCGACGTTCGCCTACGACGCCGGGTACCTTGCCCACCCCGAGGCCTATGCGCTCGACCCGGGGCTGCGGCTGGCCACAGGCCAGCAGCAGACCGCGGCCAGCCGCCCGATCTTCGGTGCGTTCTCGGATTGCGCGCCGGACCGCTGGGGCCGCCGGCTCGTCGATCGCGCCGAGGGGCATCGGGTCCGCGATGAGGGCGATGGGGCGGAGCGCAGCTTCGGTGAGGCGGACTACCTGCTGAGCGTGCGCGACGACCTGCGACAAGGGGCCCTGCGCTTCCGGGATCCAGAGAGCGGCGCATACCTGGCTTCTGAGAAGGTCGGCGTCCCGCACTTGGTGGAGCTGCCGATGCTCTTGAGCGCGAGCGAGCGGATGGAGCGCGACCAGGCTACGGCCGCCGAGCTCCAGGCGCTTCTGGATGGCGGAAGCTCGCTGGGCGGCGCCCGTCCCAAGGCGCACGTCCTCGGGGGGGATGGCCGGGTCGCCATCGCCAAGTTTCCCAGCCCGGCGGCCGACGAATGGGACGTCATGCGCTGGGAGTGGGTAGCCCTGCAGCTCGCCCGCCAAGCCGGCATCCGGGTCCCCGACAGCAAGCTCCACGTGGTCGACGACAAGCCGGTGCTCGTCGTCGACCGGTTCGACCGCGTCGGCTCACGCCGCCTGGGGTACGTGAGCGCGATGACCATGCTGGAGGCCGCCGACGGTGATCAAGGCAGCTACCTCGACATCGCCGGAGTCATCGGGGAGCACTCGCCGGCCGCTGCGGAGGACCTACGAGAACTGTGGCGCCGCATCGCGTTCTCGGTCCTCATTCGGAACACTGACGACCACCTGCGCAACCACGGCTTCCTGCGGGTCAGCACCGCCGGCTGGTCCCTCTCGCCGGCGTTCGACATCAACCCGGATCCACGTCCCGGGCCCAAGCACCTGAGCACCGCCGTCGACTACGAGACCTCCGAGGCGCACATCGACGTCGTATTGGGCGTCGCCGGGATGTTTCGCCTGCGCGACATCGATGCGCAGGCGGTGCTGCGCGAAGTAACCGACGCAGCCGCTCGCTGGCGAGCGGTCGCCGCGGACGCCGGTCTGGAGAGTGATGCGATCGACAAGATGAGGCGCGCGTTCGAGCACGACCAAACCGAGCGGGCCCGCGCAATGGTCATGTCCTCCGCCCACCCTCGCAGGTGACCGCTACGACGCCACGACATGCACCTTGAGCCCGCACCCGCAGCGGCACACCGGCGACTGCCCGTCGTGCCGCGCCCGGCTCGGGGCGCGGGCTAGCCCACAATACCGTTTACTTAGACCACCGAGGTGCCCGTTGGCCCGGCCAACGGCTTGGGGGCTCAGGGGGTGGTGAACTGCGACAACATCGTGACCGTCCCCGCCACTGCGCTCGGCCGGCAAGTCGGCGTTCTGCTCGCAGTCCAAGAGGCCGCGCTGACCGACGCGATCCGCGCAGCGTTCGACCTGGAGTGACCCCGCCCGCCGCCGACGTTCGCAGTCCGATGAAGTCGGCAGGGAGTCGCAAAGGTCGCTTCCGGGTGCTTCTTCTTACGTGAGGTGTCGGGCACCACTACGTGCTCGACACGAGCGACATCCACATAGCTGCATTCATCCTGCATCACAAGTGAGCTAGTATGTATTGGGTGGGTTCGCTGTTGCAGATCAGGAACGTGCCAGACGACGCACGTCGGGCCCTCAAGGCAAGGGCCGCGGCCCGCGGCGAGTCGCTCAACGCCTACCTGCTGGACCTGATCAACCGCGAAGTAGCGCGGCCGACGGTCAGCGAGGTCTTGAAACGCGCCAGCAGTCGAGCAGAGCGCACCGAGGTGTCCGCGATCGACGTTGTGGATGCGGCTCGCATGGGACGCGACGAGCAGATACAACGCCGGCCTGGCGCGTGATCGTCGTGGACAGCGCGGCGGTGGTCGATGCGCTCACCGCCGTCGAGGGCACCGACGATCTGCGGGCCCACCTGTCCGGCGAGGATCTGCATGCGCCAACGCTGCTCGACTTCGAGATCGTCTCCGCGTTGCGGGGGCTCACCCTGGCCGGTCACATGAGCCCAGCTCGCGCCGAGGACCTGCTGACCGATTTCGCCGATCTCCCGATCCAGCGCTGGCCGTCCGGAGACGCTTTCCGCCGACGCGCGTTCCAGTTACGCGACAACGTCTCCTCCTACGACGCGGCCTACGTCGTGCTGGCTGAAACCCTGGACTGCCCGCTGGTGACACGCGACGCGCGGCTGGCCAGATCCAGTGGCCACGCCGCGCAGATCGAGGTGCGCTGAGCAATCCCCCAGCAAGCGCAGCCAGCGGCGGTCTCGCGACGTTCAGGCGACTGTGGCGGGGCCGAGGTGGGCGTAGAGGGGATAGCGCTCCGCGATCGCCGTAACGCGCTGCGCGAGGTCGGCGCGCTGATCCTCGAAGTCCGGCTGGAGCGCTGCGGCCAGGATGCGTCCGATCTCGCCGAAGTCCTCGGAGCCCACCCCCCGGGTAGCGAGGGCCGGCGTGCCGACACGCAGGCCGGAGGTGATCATCGGCTTGCGGGGGTCGAAGGGCACCGCGTTGCGGTTGACGGTGATCCCGATCTCGTCCAGGCGGTCCTCGGCCTGCTTACCGTCGATCTCTGACTCGCGCAGGTCGACGAGCGCGAGGTGGACGTCGGTTCCGCCTGTGAGGACGTCGACTCCGTTGCCCGCGTCGAGCAGCTCGTCGGCGACCGCGCGCGCGCCGGCCAGCGTGCGCTCCTGTCGCTCGCGGAAGGCGGCGGTGCGTGCGATCCCGAGGGAGACCGCCTTGCCGGCGATCACGTGCATCAGTGGGCCGCCCTGCTGGCCCGGGAAGACCGCCTGGTCGACCTTCTTGGCGAGCTCCTCGCGGCAGATGACGATCGCCCCCCGCGCGCCTCCGAGGGTCTTGTGCACCGTCGTCGCGACGACGTCGGAGTAGGGCACCGGGTTGGGGTGAAGGCCGGCGGCCACGAGCCCGGCGAAGTGCGCCATGTCGGTGAACAGGTAGGCGCCCACCTCGTCGGCGATCTCGCGGAAGCGGACGAAGTCGAGATGGCGCGGGTAGGCCGACCAGCCGGCGATGATCAGCTTGGGCCGGTGCTCGTGCGCGAGGCGCTGCACCTCGTCCATGTCGACCAGCGAGTCCTCGCGGCGCACGTGGTAGGGGACCACCTCGTAGAGACGCCCCGAGAGGTTGAGCTTCATCCCGTGGGTCAGGTGGCCGCCGTGGGAGAGCTCGAGCCCGAGGATGGTGTCGCCCGGCTCGAGCAGCGCGTGGTAGACGGCGGCGTTGGCCTGCGCGCCCGCGTGCGGCTGGACGTTGACGTGGTCGCCGCCGAAGACCTCCTTGGCGCGCTCGATCGCGAGGTTCTCGGCGACGTCGACGTGCTCGCAGCCGCCGTAGTAGCGCTTGCCGGGCAGGCCCTCGGCGTACTTGTTGGTCAGCACCGAGCCCTGGCAGTCCAGGACGGCCTGGGGCACGAAGTTCTCCGAGGCGATCATCTCGAGCGTGCGCTGCTGGCGCTCGAGCTCGAGGCCGAGAACCTCTGCGATCTCCGGGTCGACCTCGGCGACCGGGCGGGCGAAGAAGTCGGCCGGCAGCTCGGTCATCGAACGACCTTAGCAGCGGCTTCGGGCACTTTTTCACCGGCTCCGAGATGGTTCCAGGGGTGTTCGTAAGCCTCGCGTGGAGCTATGCTCGCAGTCGTCATGCGCGCCAAGATCGTCACCTTCGCCCTGCTCTGCCCCTTCGTCCTCGCCGCCCCCGCCTACGGACTCGCGGGCGGCGCCACCGGCGGTGGCGGAGGCGGTGGCGGTGGCGGCGGCGGCGGCGGTTACGGCGGTGGCTACGGGGGGGGCAGCGGCGACTCGGGGGAGATGACCACGGGCGGCTGGATCGTCTTCGGCCTCCTCATGTTCTTCATCTTCGTCGTGCCGGTGGTCCTCGGGCAGTTCAACAAGGCACGCCGCAGTTGGTACCGCGAACGCTTCTTGCGTCGCGTGCGGGAAACCGAGGAGGCGGCCGGGGCGGCGAACCTCGACGACGGCTACTGGGAGCCTGCCGAGCTCAAGAAGCGTGTCCGCGAAGCGTTCTTCCCCATCCAGATGTCGTGGGAGAACCGCAGCGTCGAGGCGTCGCGGCCGTTCGTCTCTGACGCCCTCTATGACCGCCACCGCCTCCAGCTCGAGGGCTACGAGAAGCAGAACCGCGTCAACCGCATCGCCGACCTGAAGCTCAGCGAGGTTCAGCTCGTGCGCATCTACAACGTGACGCAAGACGGCGAGGATCGCTTCGTGGCCTACATCAAGTGCTCGGCGCGCGATTGGATGGAGGACACGCAGACCGGGGCGATGATCAACGGCAACAAGAGCTCCTCGACCGCCTTCGAGCAGTACTGGTCCTTTACCCGCCACCCTCAGCACGGCTGGGTGCTCGACGAGATCCAGCAGGGCGAGGAGGCCGAGTACCACCTCACCGCCGACAACGTCAACCAGGACGAAGGCCCGCGGATCTACGAGCAGGATGCCAGGCCGCCCGAGGCGCCCGCCCCGGGCGGCCCGACCCCCGCCACCCCTTAGCGGCGTGGGGTTCCTCTCCAACCTCTTCGGCGCCGGCAAGGACCAAGCCGACGGCGACGCCCGCGGCGAGAAGGTCGTCGAGGAGCTCGACGCCCTCGCCCAGCTCGACGCGCGCTGGTCGACCGAGACCATCCGGCGCCGCGTGCGCGACGCGTTCTTCGCCGTGCAGAGGTCGTGGATCGAGCGCGATCCCAGCGTCGGCGTGCCCTTCATGACCGACGACCTCAACACGCGTCAGAAGCTGCGCATCGAGGGCCTCGTCAGCCAGCACCGGGTCCATCAGCTCGAGAACCCGCTGATCGAGGACCTCGACTTCATCAGCTACGACCAGGGCTCGGAGACGGGCAGTGAAGACCGGGTGGTCGTGCTCCTCGACGTCTCGATGGTCGAGACGATCCTCGACGCCGACACCGGAGCGCTGGTCGCCGGCGCCCGTAATCAGAAGGAGCGCCGGCAGCAGTACTGGGTCTTCGCCTGGCGCGACGGAAGGTGGTTGCTCGACGACGTCGAGCAACCCGGCGAGGGCGCTCGCCACTTCAAGGCGCCGCTCGTCGGAGATGCCTACGCGAGCCTCTCCCCCGAGTCGATCCTGCGTGAGCGCTACGCCCGCGACGAGATCGAGATCGAGGAGTTCGAGGCCGAGATGGCCAAGCTCCTGGGGAGCGAGCGGACGTACTGAGCTACGAGACCGGGGAAGCCCCTCAGCGCACGAGCACCGGTGTGCCGATCCGGACCTTGCGGTAGAGCTGCTTGACCTCGGGAATGCTCATCCGCACGCACCCGCGCGAGGCCTCGCTGCCCAGCGACCCGAGGTCGGCGGTGCCGTGGAAGCCGACCCCCCCGTTGAAGCCGATCCACCGCGCCTTGATCGGATTGCGCGGGTCGCCGCTCGGGATCGTCTGGCCGGCCAGCGGCCCGGCCCAGCTCGGGGCGCTCCACGCCGGATTGATCGACTTCGACTGGACGGCGAAGCGGCCGCGAGGAGTCTGGGATCCGGGGCGCCCGACGGCGACCCGGTAGGAGGCGGCGCGGCGGTAGCGGCCCCGGCGCGGCACGAAGAGCCGGGCGATCTTGCGCGAGCGCTGGACGGTGACCACGGGGCCCTCCCGGCGCGCGAAGCGGCCCGGGCCCAGGGGGCGAACGACACGGGTGCGCCACGTCATCGCGCGCGGCGAGGAGGGGTCGGCGAGCCGCGCGCGGAGGCGGCGGGCGAGCTGCGCCGGGTCGCGGAGCGCGCGGCCGGCGCGGCCCCGGACGATCGCCACCCGCTTCAGGCCGATTCGCAGCCGCGGCGAGCGTGACCGGCGCCGGACCTGATCGCCGAGGCGCCCGGCGGCGGCGAGCACGCGCCCGCGGTCGGCCCGCAGGCGGACCGGGACGTCCACGGGCTGACCGTTCGCGCGGCGCCCGGCGTAGTAGGCGCGGCGCGCGTACAGGCTCGTGTCGAGGCGAACGCCCATCTGGAGCGGCGCGAAGGTGGCCCGGCGGCCGGCGACCCGCACGGTGACCGGACGCCGCGCGGCGCGGGCGACGCGCTTGGTCAGGCGCACCTCCGCGGCCTTGACGGTGAGCCCGCCGACCGGCACGCCGCCAACCGACACGTTCGCGGCGATTCGCGGCGGCGATCCGGCGCCCGCAGCGACGTCCGGAAGCACCAGTAAGGTGGCAAGAAGCAAGGAGATCGCGAGCGGCCTGCGCACCCGTTCACCGTAGCGCGGCTTCCCCTTCCGCGCTAGCCCAGGTGGGGTGCTTGCGCGCGCATCGCCGCAGCCGGTTCACCGCAGCGCGGCGGCAACCTCCGCGCGACCCAGGGCCCCCTCCCGCACGATCTCCCACGACCGATCCTCCTCGTAGCGGCGCAGGTCGACCACGGTCGAGGGCGCGCCGGGGAGCTCACCGCCGTCGAGCACGAGGTCGGCGCCGGTGCGGATCGCGTCGGGAACCTCGGCGACGCGGCGCGGATCGACGCTTCCGGTGCGGTTGGCCGAGGACTGGAGCACCGGCCGACGGACGGCGCCCAGCGGGGTGAGCGGGCCCGGAAGGGCGGGGACCCGAAGCCCGAGGGTCCCCGGCGCCGGCCCGCACGCGAGCGCGAAGCGACCCGCGGGGTTGGCGAGCAGGGCGGTGACCCCGCCCGGCAGCAGGCGCTCGAGGGCGGCCCGGGTTCGCGCGGCCAGCTCGGGGAGCGCGGCGAGCGCGAGGTCTCGATCGAAGAACATCACGGCGGCGGGCTTGACGGCCGGGCGCCCCTTGAGTGCGTAGAGCCGGCGGACCGCCGCCGAGGATTCAGGCTCGCAGGCGAGCCCGTAGACGGTGTCCGCCGGGAAGACCGCAACCCCGCCTTCAGCCAGGCAGCGCTCGAAGGCCGCCACGTCGCCCTCGCCGATCACCGCCGCCCGACCACCACGCGCTCGATACCGGCGAGGTCGCGGACGGCCTCGATCCTCTCGAGCCCTTCCTCCCCCATGAGCTCCACCACAAACGGAGCCTGCCCAGCGCCCACCTCCAGTGCCACGAACGGGGCGATGGCGGCCGCCTGGGGCACGAGGCGGCGGAGAAGGTCGAGCCCCTGCGCGCCGCCGCCGAAGAGCGCGCGAGGCGGCTCGTGCCGGGTGGTCTCGGGGCCAAGCCATCGGGCCTCGGCGTCACCCACGTAGGGGGGGTTGGAGAGCACCGCGTCGAAGGGCCCGTCGACTCCCTCGAGCAGGTCCGCCTCGACGAAGCGCACGTCGAGACGCAGGCGCTCGGCGTTCCCGCGCGCGACGGCCAGCGCCGCCTGGTCGACGTCCGTGGCCACGACCTCGAGATCGGGCCGCTCGTCCTTGAGCGCCAGGGCGACCGCACCGCTGCCGGTTCCGATCTCGACCACCCGAGCCTGAGGCGCAAGATCCAGCGCCGCCTCGACGAGCGTCTCCGTCTCCGGCCTCGGGATGAACACCCGGCGGTCGACCACGAGCTCTAGGTGCCGGAAGGCCCGCCGCCCGAGGATGTAGGCGACGGGCTCGCGGTCGAACGCCCGGCGGCGCATCATCGAGCGCAAGCGTCGCGTCGCGTCGCCGTCGAGCTCTGCCTCGGGATGGGCGACGAGCGCCGCGCGGTCGACGCCCAGCGCCTCGGCGAGCAGCAGCTCCGCGTCGAGGCGAGCGCTCTCTACGCCGGCGGCGCGCAACGGTATGAGCGCGCTGTCGAGCGCGTCGCGAACCGACACGCCCGCGAACGGGCCGGTGCGCCTCACCCCAGGTCCGCCTGGCGCTCGAGTCGTCGCCGCTTGTCGTCGTCCTGCAGCGCCGCGGTCAACTCCTCGAGCTCCCCGGCGAGCACGGCGTCGATGCTGTTGAGCGTGTGCTTGATGCGGTGGTCGGTCACGCGGTCCTGGGGGAAGTTGTAGGTCCGGATCTTCTCCGCGCGATCCCCCGTACCGACCTGGGACCGGCGATCCGCCGCGAGCTCGGCCTGCTGCTCGGCGAGCTTTCGCTCGTAGAGCCGCGCGCGGAGGACCCGCATGGCCCGCTCGCGGTTCTGGAGCTGGGACTTCTCGTCCTGCATCGAGACCACGGTGCCCGTCGGCTTGTGGGTGATGCGCACCGCGGAGTCGGTCGTGTTGACCGACTGGCCTCCCGGCCCCGAGGAGCGGTAGACGTCGATCTGGAGGTCGCCGTCATCGATCTCGACGTCGACGTCCTGCGCCTCGGGCAGCACGGCGACGGTGGCCGTCGAGGTGTGGATACGGCCCTGGGACTCGGTGTCGGGAACGCGCTGGACGCGGTGCGTGCCGCCCTCGTACTTGAAGACCGAATAGGCCCCGTCGCCCTTGACCCCGAAGGTGAAGTCGCCGTCGCCGACCGACAGCGCCTCCGTGGAGAAGCCCCGTCGCTCGGCGTAGCGGTTGAGCATCCGGTAGACGTCGCCGGCGAACAGGCTCGCCTCGTCGCCACCGGCCCCGGGGCGGATCTCCACGATGACGTTCTTGTCGTCGGCGGGATCGCGCTCGACCATCGCCAGGCGAATCTCCTCCTCGAGCTCGGCCAGGCGCTCCTCCGCGGAGCCCAGGAGCGCGCGCACCTCCGGGTCGTCGCCGTCCTCGGCGAGGAGCTCCCGTGCGCCCGCGGCGTCGTCGGTCGCCCGCCTCCACAGCGCGGCCAGCTTGGCCGCCCGCTCGAGCTCGCTGTAGGCCCGACCGACCTCGGCGAACCGGCGCCGATCGCCGACGACCGCCGGATCCTGGAACTCCTTCTCGAGCCCCGCGAAGCGCGTCTCGATCTGCTCGACCAGCCGCTCGATCATCGGTCCGAGTCTAGGCGCGAGACGTGCCGCGGGGTCCGTCCTACGTCAACCACGTCATAGGGGTCGACGTTGGCAGCGTCGCGCAAACGGCACGTTCGCTCCCCTCCCCCGTCGCTGCCGTTTCGACGCTCAGGCCGCGACTTCGACGCCCGTGAGGTCCTCTTCGGAGACCTCGCCGGGCTTCTCGACGGCGAGGACGGCCTCCAGCGCCGCGATCGCGACGGCAAGCTGGGCGGCGTCGGGCTCGCGGGTGGTGAGCCTCTGGAGCTGGAGACCGGGCCACATGATCGCCATGACCCAGCGCTTGCGGCGATTGCGACCCGCCCACTTGATGATCTCGAAGGCGATGCCGGCGACGAGCGGGATGCCGAGCACGCGCGAGGGGAAGAGGATGTACCAGGGCGGCGTGCCCAGCGGGGCAAAGACGAAGATCGCGACGATCATGACGAAGAGCAGGAAGCTCGTTCCGCAGCGCGGGTGCAGGCGCGAGTAGAGCCTGGCCCGCTCGGGGACCAACTGGTCCTCGGCCTCGTAGGTGGAGATGACCTTGTGCTCGGCGCCGTGGTATTCGAACACTCGGCGAAGGTCGCGCATCCGCGAGAGGAGGAGCAGGTAGCCGAGGAAGATCGTCACCCGGATCAACTTCTCGACGAGAACGAAGACGATGCCGCTGCCGAAGTGAAAGAGGGAGGTGACGCCCGCCGGCAGCAGGAAGAACAGGCCGATCGCGAAGGCCATGGCGAGGACGATCGTCCCGACCCAGGTTCCCCCGGAGATGTCCTTCTCGCCCTCGGGCACTTGAGCGTTGGCGGAGATCCCGAGCGCCTTGAAGCCGATGTTCAGCGACTCCGCAAGGGCGACCACGCCCCGGATGACCGGCCAGCGCAGCACACGGTGGCGCTTCGTCCACGAGACGAGCGGGAAGCTCTGAACCTCGATCTCGCCCTCGGCGTCCGTCGGAGACCCTTCGGGCGGCGGCTTGCGGACGGCCACCGCCCACGTCGAGACGCCGCGCATCATCACGCCCTCCAGGACCGCCTGGCCCCCGACCGGCGCGTCGCGCTGAGCGGTCAGCGCGCCGTCGCGAGGGCGGGTCTCGTTCTCGCTCACGCTAGGGTGCGAAGGCGCGTCAGCCGCGTTGACGCCGTGCGGCTCTGCGCTGGAACCGCTCGACGCGACCGCCGGTGTCGACGAGCTTCTGCTTGCCGGTGTAGAAGGGATGGCAGTTCGAGCAGATCTCGACCTGGAGCTCGGGCTTGGTCGAGCGCGTCGTGAACTGGTTGCCGCACGTGCAGCGCACGTGAGCCTCCACGTAGGAGGGATGGATCTCGGTCTTCACGAAACGAAGTGTAGCGGCGTCCGAGGCCTGAGCCGGGGCGTCCGCTCGCAGCGCTCCCGGCTCAATGCGCCGCCCACGGCGACCGATACGCGTTCACATGATCCGCTCCAGCGCAGAGCCCCCGGAGAAGGTGCCCGATCCGTCCGATCTGCGCCTCCGGCGCCGCAGCATAACGATCGGCATCGTGCTGAGCCTGGTCGTATGTGCCGTCTCCTCGGTCTACTACGCCGCGACCGCCGACGGCCCCCATCGCACGCTGCTGCCGGCGCTGTCGATCGCGGCCGCCGTGGCCTCCGCGGGCATCGCCCTTCTCCCGCTCCAGCGAATACTGCGAAGCCGGAGGCCCGAGCTGTTCTTCCTGGGCTGGAGCGGCGCGCTGACGGGTGTCATCACGGTCGGCGCCGCCCTCGACGGAGGCGCAAGCAGCCCGCTCGCGCTCCTGCTCTTCCTCCCCCTGATCTTCGCGGCGATGAACTACGCGCCCCGCGAGATGCTGGCGGTCGGCGGGGCGTCCGTGGTCTTCTACGCGCTCCTCGCGGCCCTCGTCGGAGATCCGGAAGGAGCGTACGTGGCCTTCTTCTCCGCCTGCCTGGCCATTACCGCGGTCATGTGCGCCTGGCAGGCGCGCAATCACGAGGAGCAGCGCGGCGAGCTCGCGCGCGTCTCGCGCGCCGACCCGTTGACCGGATCGCTCAACCGGCGCGGCTTCGAGGAGCGTCTGGCCGCCGAGCTCAACCACTCGACGCGCAGCGCCCGGCCGCTCGGGCTCGTGCTCATCGACCTCGACGACTTCAAGCAGGTCAACGACACCAAGGGGCACGCCGCGGGCGACGAGCTGCTGGCCTGGGTGGCCGAGACCGTGCGCGGCGTCGTGCGCCCCAGGGACGCCGTCGGGCGCCTCGGCGGCGACGAGTTCGCGCTCGTCCTCCCGGAGACCGGGCAGGCCGACTCACTGGCCACGGCCCGACGGGTGCGCGAGGCCCTCGGGGATCGGATCGAGGCCTGCACGGGCGTCGGCGCCTTTCCGGCCGACGGAGGCTCCGCGGAGGAGCTCCTGCGCCGCGCGGATTCCGCGCTGTACGCCAGCAAGCACGGCCGCTTCCAGGACGTTGGACCCGCCCGGGCCGACCTGAGCTGGGCCGCCGCGATGGCAGGGGCGGTGGACAGGCGCATGGCCGGTACCCACCAGCACTCGAGCGCCGTGGCCCGCTACGCGGTGATGATCGCCGAGCGACTGGGCTACAGCGAAGCCCAGCTCGGCCAGCTGCGTGTGGCGGCGATGCTCCACGACGTCGGCAAGGTCGCCCTGCCCGACGACATCCTTCGCAAGGCCGGGCCGCTCACGCTCGAGGAGTACGACCAGATGCGCACCCACCCCAACATCGGCGCAGACATGGTCTCGCGGATCGACGGCCTGTCGAGCATCGTGCCCTGGGTCCGCCACTCGCACGAGCACTGGGACGGGTCGGGATACCCGCACGGCCTGAAGGAGGCGCGCATCCCGCTGCCTTCGCGGATCCTCTTCGTCGCCGACGCGCTCGAGGCGATGACCAGCGAGCGCCCCTATCGCAGCCCGATGGACCTCGCCGACGCCCTCGCCGAGCTCGAGCTCTGTGCCGGCTCGCAGTTCGATCCGCAGTGCGTCGCGCTGCTCGTCGAGGCGCTCGCCCCCGTCAGCCAGAGCTGAAGCCGAGCTTCGAGGCCGCGAGCTGCTGCTGGCCCAGGCGGGCCGGGCAGGGAACGGCGATCGAGTTGTCGGTCTCGTCCGCCTCGTCGACGCGGTTGTCGGGATCGACCACCGCGGTGACGCTCCCGTCGCCGGGCCGGCAGCGCGGGCCGCGGAAGGTGAGCCGGCGGCGATCCCCGGGCGCAAGGCCGTTGACGGTGGTCGCCGGCAGCGCGACGCCGTCGATGCTCAGCACGACGTCGAAGCCGGCCCGCGACCCCGCGACCGTCTTGCCGGGGTTGCGGACCTCGACCGTGTACTCGGCCTCCTCGGTGCCGGCCACGCGCCGCGCGCCGATCTGCACCAGGCGCAGGTCGGGACGGAACTCGCGCTGCTTGCAGCGCCGGGTGACCCGCCGCACCACGACCTTCTTGGCGCCCTTGGGGCCCGTCCAGCGGAAGGTCACGCGAGCACGGTAGCTCGCGGGGCCCGCGAGCTTCTCGACGCGCTGGGTGAAGCGGTAGGGCGAGCGCCCCGGCTTGGCCCTGTTCCAAACTCCGAGCGACGGCACGTCCACGCGGGTGAACGCCGCCTCGCCCGGCGCCCGGCGCTCGAGGTCGAAGCGCATCTCCATCCGGTCTCCCCTCCGCAGCGAGGCCATCTTCCCCGTGAAGACCGCGTAGCGCTGATCCTGCAGGGGAGCCGCGTGGCAGGCGGCCACGGTCGCCCGGGCGGACGGCGCGGCGAGCGCACCAGGAGCCACGGCCGCCAGGAGGGCCAGCGTTCCGACGGATGTCGCTGCAAAGCGCCGCATGCCCACCTCCTAACAACATAGAGGCGCGCAGGTTGCGGACGTCAGGTATCTGTATACAGGGGACCGTCGCCCCCTTCGGGCGGCGTGAGCCGGCCGCCCTTGGCGGTGATCGCCCCGCACTGCACGCAGTTGGTGTAGTTGACCACGAGGTCGACCGGGCCTTCCTCCGGTGCGTCGTCGGCAATCTCGTAGACCGCCGCGGGGCACATCCACGCCCACGTCTCGGCCAGCCTGCGCGGCACCTGCTTCTCCACCCGGATGTGGTTCGGCGCGTCGTCGCGGGTCGCGTTGCCGCTGATGTAGACCGAGGAGAGCTTGTCGAAAGTGTACCTGCCGTCGGGCTTGGGATAGCTCTCCGACAGCCCGCCGTCGAACATCTCCTGGTCGGCGTCGGGGGTCGTCTTCCAGTGGCCGCCCGGGAAGCGGCCGCCACTGGCCAGCATCGCGTTGGCGAGGAAGCCGCCGACGAAGAAGCCCTTGGAGAAGGGCTGCTTCATGTTCCGCGTGCGGTGGAGATCCTCTCCGATGACCGAGTCGTGCACCGCGTCGTCGTAGGCCGAAAGGTTGGTCGAGCCTGCCTTGAGCGCTTGGTAGATCTTCTCCGCGGCGAGGATGCCCGAGTGCATCGCGTAGTGGACGCCCTTGAGCTCGGGGACGTTGACCATGCCGCCGCCGTCGCCGCAGATCACCATCCCCGGCGCGTGAAGGGTGGGCATGGCCCAGTAGCCGCCCTCGGGGATCGCCTTGGCGCCCCAGGAGATCCGCTTGCCGCCCTCGAGGATCTCCCGGATGCGCGGATGGGTCTTGAAGAGCTGAAGGACGTCGTGGACCGACATGGTGGAGTCGGTGTAGTCGAGACCGGCGACGAAGCCGATGGAGACCTTGTCCTCGCCCATCGGGTAGATCCACGAGCCGCCGAACTCGTGGTACTTGGCCCGAACTCGAAGCGGCCAGCCCATCGTGTGGACGACCTTGGTCAGGGGCTCGGGGACCTCCCAGACCTCCTTGACGCCCAGCGCCCACACCTGTGGATCCTCTGCGCCGAGCTCGAAGCGGCGGATGGCCGCCCCCGTGAGGTGGCCCCAGGTGCCCTCGGCGAGCACGGTCGCCCTGGCGACCAGATCTGAGCCGGGCTCGAAGTTTCCCAGCTCTTCTCCCTCCCTGCCGCGGCCCTTGTCGCCCGAGCGCACGCCGACGACGGTCCCGTCGTCGACCAGGAGCTTCTCGGCGGCGGTCTCGGTGAGGATGTAGGCGCCGGCCTCCTCGGCCTTGTCGGCGAGCCAGCGCGAGAGCTCTGCCACGGATATGACGTAATTGCCGTGGTTGCGGAAGTTCGGCGGAGTCGGGATGGGGACCGAGCGCTTCTCGTTGAGCATGAGATAGACGGCTTCGTCGGTGACCTCGCCGTAGGTCGGCCAGTCGGAGGGCTCGATGTCCGGGAAGAGCGTGGCCATCGCCGAGGGCCGCATGACCGCGCCCGACAGGTTGTGGGCGCCGCAGGCCTTGCCCTTCTCGACCACGGCGACGGGCACCTCACCGAGGTGCCCGGCGAGCGCCTCGTCCGCGCCGAGCAGCCAGAGCAGCCGGTTGGCGCAGGCCAGGCCGGCGGGGCCGCCGCCGACGATCGCGACGCCGACCTCGATGCGCTCGTCTTCGGTATCGGTCGGCTCGACGACGAACTCTCCGACCGGGTCGACCGGGGGCGGATACTCGCTCGGGCTGACCACCCTCGCTCAGGTCCCCTTCTTGGCCTTCACGGCGTCGGTGAGCTTGGGCAGGATCTTGTTGAGGTCCCCGACGATCCCGAGGTCTGAGAACTCGAAGATCGGGGCGTTGGCGTCCTTGTTGATCGCGACGATGTTCTCCGAGCCCTGCATGCCGACCTTGTGCTGGATGGCACCGGAGATGCCCGCAGCCAGGTAGAGCTTGGGCGCGACCGTCTTGCCCGTCTGGCCGATCTGCGCCGCGTAGGGATACCAGCCGGCGTCCACCACCGCGCGGGTGGCGGCGACCGCGCCGCCGAACGCGCCCGCGAGCGCCTCTGCGAGCTCGAAGCCCTCGGGCTTGCCCAGGCCACGTCCGCCGGCGACGAGGACGTCGGCGTCCTCGATGTTGACGTCGGCGCCGCGCTGCTCGCCGCGCTGAACCATCGTCGCCTTCGTCGACCACGGCGAGAGCTCGACGTCGACGTCCTCGACGGCGGCCTCACCGGAGCCGTTGCGCCTGGTCTCGAAGGCGTTGAGCCGGCCGATGATGATCCCCACGCCGCCCTGGTAGTGCGAACGGGAGATCTGCGAATCCTGAAGGATCGGGCGCTCGGCCACGAGCTTTCCGTCCTCGACCTGGACGGCGGTGACCTCCATCGTCACGCCGCCGCGCAGGCGTGCGGCGAGCCCGGCACCGATCTCGAAGCCCAGCAGACCGCCGCCGAAGAGCACGTAGGAGTGGCCGTTGTCGGCGATCACCTTGGCCATGGCGTCGACCACCGGCTGCGCGAGGCCCTCGGGCCCTGCGGCCCGGAAGACCTTCGTCGCACCGTAGGCGCCCATCGAGGCGCAGAGCTCGTCGGTCAGGTCGTCGCCGCCCAGGACGAGCGCGTGGCACTCGCCGCCGAGCTCGCCGGCGAGGCGAGCGCCCTCGCTCACGGCGCCGAGGGAGTTCTTGTTGAGCTCGCCCTCGTAGTGGAGGACGTAGGTCAGGATGTCGGCCATCGGCTAAATCAGCTTCCTCTCGTCCAGCCACGCGATGATCTTCGCGACCGTCTCGTCGGTGTCGTCGTCCTCGATGATCTGCCCGGCCTCCTTGGCCGGCGGCGCCTTGAATTCCCCACACCGAACCCTGGACCCGTCGGCGCCGACCAGACTGGTGTCGATCTCGACGTCGGCCGCGCTCTTGGCGTCGAGGGGCTTCTTCTTGGCCCCCATGATCGCCTTGAGCGACGGGTAGCGGGGCTCGTTGATCGCGTCCCCCACCGAGATCACGGCCGGCAGCTCCACCTCCACCGTGTCGTAGCCGTACTCGGCCTGTCGCTCACAGCGGAGCTTGCCGTCGGCGACGTCCATCTTGATGACCTGCGTGAGCGAGGGCATCTGGAGGTGGTCGGCGACGACCGCGCCGATCGTGTAGCACTCGCCGTCGTCTGACTGCTGGCCGAGCAGGACGAGGTCGGGCTGCTCGGTCTGGAGCGTCTGGGCGAGCGCGTAGCCCGTCGCCGCGACGTCGGAGCCGGCCAGCACGTCGTCTGAGAGATGCACCGAGCGATCGGCGCCGAGCGAGACCGCCTTGTGAAGTGCCCGCACCGCGCTGTCGGGGCCCATGGTCACGGCGACGACCTCCTCCACCTCGACCGCGCCGCCCTCCCTGACCTGCATGGCGGCCTCGAGCGCGTGAGTGTCGAAGGGATTGAGAGTCTTCTCTCCGCTGCGGTCCATCCGACCCGTCGAGGGACTCATCCGCTTCTCGACCGCGGCGTCCGGCACCTCTTTGACCAGAACGCAGATCTTCAAGATTCAAGCCTCCTGTGGGCAAACGAACGTTCGTGATCGTACCGCATTGACTGACCAGTCAATCATGTACGAGGACGCAAGATAGCGGCGACTGGGCCAGGTCAGTCCGCACCCGTGCCACGGCGAGCCGTGGCCGGGCGCTCGACCAGCGACCGGCTAGTGCTCGACCTTCTCCTGCAGGAAGTCGATGATCTCCTGGGTGGAGGAGCCGGGGGTGAAGATCTCGGCGACTCCCCTGCTCTTGAGCTCCTCGATGTCGTCGGCGGGGATCGTTCCGCCGACGGTCACGAGCACGTCGCCGGCGTCCTGCTCTTCCAGAAGCTCGACGATCTTGGGGACGAGGGTCATGTGGGCGCCGGAGAGGATGGACAGGCCGATGGCGTCGGCATCCTCTTGGATGACGGTCTCGACGATCTGCTCCGGCGTCTGGTGCAGACCCGTGTAGATGACCTCCATGCCGGCGTCGCGGAGGGCGCGGGCGATGATCTTCGCGCCACGGTCGTGGCCGTCGAGGCCTGGCTTGGCGACCACCACCCGGATCTTCTTCTGCGAGTCAGTTGCCATGAGGAGCGGGATGTTAGTACTCCCACGAGGTTTCTACTTCACGGTGATCGTCTGCTCCATCTCGGGATGGAGGGTGCACACGAAGAACCACTTCCCCTTGGCCTTGAGCGTCCGCGTGAACGGGTCGCCCTCAGCGCCCTGGGTGTCGGACTCGTACTTGGACTTCTTGACGCGCTTCGGGGCGGTCATGAGCGTCACGTTGTGCACCGTCTGGCCCTTCCACGTCCAGGTGACCTTCGTCCCCGTCGGCACGGTCCTCTTCGACGGCTTGAAGAAGTTGTCGCCCACCGTGACCTTCAGCGGCTTGGGCGCCGAGGCGGCGAGGGCGTTGACCGACGGGAAGGCGGCCGCCGTCAGCGCGAGGACGGCGAAGACGGGGACGGCGAGCTTTCGCATGACGGCGGGCCTCCAGGAGAACGGTTGGACCTGAGTACGGAACCCCCACCGGCCGGGTTCGATGCGGGTCGAGGGTAGTACTTCCTCCAGAAGGACTAGAAGGCCGGCGTCTCGACGTAGGTGCCGAGCACCGCCTGGAGTGCGTGGACGATCTCGCCCTCGGTGGCGCGGGCACGCGCGGCATCGAGTAGCGGTGGCATCAGGTTGACGTCCTCTCGGGAGGCGTGGGCATTGAGGGCCGCGAGCGCCGCCTCGACGCGCCGGCCGTCCCGGCGAGCGCGGGCGGCCTGGAGGCGGCCGACCTGCTTGCGCTCGAGGCCCGGGTCGATGCGCAGGAGATGGGTGTCGTCGTCTTGCGAGCCCTCCGTGTGGACGTTGACGCCGACCACCTTGCGATCGCCCCGCTCGACCTCTTCCTGCAAGCGCCAGGCGGAGTCGGCGATCTCGCTCTGGGGGAATCCGCGCTTGACGGCCTCGACCATGCCTCCGAGCTCGTCGATCCTGGCGAAGTACTCATAGGCCCGGCGCTCGAGCTCGTCGGTGAGCGATTCGACGAAGTAGGAGCCGCCGAGCGGGTCGATCGTGGTCGGGACGCCCGTCTCGTGGGCGATGACCTGCTGGGTGCGCAGGGCGACGCGTACGGCGTTCTCGGTGGGCAGCGCCAGCGCCTCGTCGTAGGAGTTGGTGTGCAGCGACTGGGCACCCCCCATGACCGCCGCGAGCGCCTCGATCGCCGTCCGTACCACGTTGTTGAGCGGCTGCTGGGCGGTGAGCGAGACCCCGGCCGTCTGGGCGTGGAAGCGCATCAGCCACGAGCGGGGATCGCGCGCGCCGAACGTGTCGCGCAGCTCGCGCGCCCAGATGCGCCGCGCGGCGCGGTACTTGGCGACCTCCTCGAAGAAGTCGATGTGCGCGTTGAAGAAGAAGCTCAGCCTGGGCGCGAAGTCGTCGACGTCCATGCCCCGTGCGACCGCGTGCTCGACGTAGGTCAGGCCGTCCTTGAGCGTGAAGGCGAGCTCCTGGGCCGCGGTCGAGCCGGCCTCGCGGATGTGGTAGCCCGAGATCGAGACCGGGTGCCAGCGCGGCATGTGCCCCGAGCACCACTCGATCATGTCGGTGACCAAGCGCATGGCGGGGTCGACGGGGAAGCACCACTCCTTCTGGGCGATGTACTCCTTGAGGATGTCGGTCTGGATGGTGCCGCCCAGGCGCTCGGGCCCGATCCCCTTCTCCTCGGCCGCCACGACGTAGAAGGCGAGCATGATCGCCGCCGGCGCGTTGATGGTCATCGAGACGGTCACCTCGTCGAGCGAGATGCCGGCGAAGAGCGCCTCCATGTCCTCGACGGTGTCGATCGCCACCCCTTCGCGGCCGACCTCGCCCAGCGAGCGGGGGCTGTCGGAGTCGTGGCCCATCAGGCTGGGCATGTCGAACGCGGTCGAGAGCCCGGTCTGGCCGTGGTCGAGCAGGTAGCGGAAGCGCTCGTTGGTCTCCTCGGCCGTCCCGAACCCGGCGAACTGGCGCATCGTCCAAAGCCGCCCCCGGTACATCGAGGGATAGACGCCGCGGGTGAAGGGAAACTCGCCGGGAAGCCCGATCTCCGCCTCCGCGTCCGCGGGCAGATCGCGCTCGGTGTAGACCGGCTTGACCGGAACGCCGCTCATCGTCTCCGAGAGCGCCCCGCGCTCGCCGGTCGCGCCGTAGACCTCGCGCTCCCAGCGCTCGACGTCCGTGCGCTCCCTCGGCTCGGTGGCCATAGCGCAAGTCTACGGCGGGGTCGCGCACCGCCGAGGCGGACGGCAACATTTGGATTTGGGCGAGGCCGCCATCCTTCCGCAGCCTCAGAGCGACCCGCGCGCGGCGAGCCAGACACTGTCGAAGCGCAGGTCCGTTCGTTCGACGATGACATCGTAGTCGGCGTCGTAGTGCAGCACACCGAGCCCATGGCAGTCGGCGAGAGCGGCGATCATGATGTCGGGTGGCGGGAGCCGGTGGTGTCCGGCCCTTGCCAGCTGACGCTGAGCGTCGATGACCCGTCGCTCCACCGACGCGTCGATCCCCCACCAGGGAAGGGCCCCGAGCCGATCGAGGAGCTGGGCGTGCTCTGTTGCGCCGCGCGCCGAGTAGCCCGCTTCGAGCAGAAACGGGAGGCAGACGGCGAGCCGGCGCTCGGAGATGGCCTCCGAGATCTCCACCACCCGCTCGCGCGAAAGCCGAGGACGCGCGAGGCGACTCCAGGCGGAGTGGTCGATCAGAAGATCGCCGGTCACTCCCGAGTCCAGCCGCGCCGGCGAACCTCCTCGGCGGCCTCGTGATCCATCAGCTCGGCGATCGCTCCCGTTCTCACCATGTCGGCGAGCTCGTCGCGGAGCCCCCTCGACCGGTCGCTCTGCGCCCGCAGACGGGCCACCTTCTCCCGAGCGCCGAGGATCACGAGCTCGGCCAGCTCAACGCGGTGGTCGGCCTGCTCGCGGCGCAGCTCGTCGAGCGCCTCCTGAACCGGCGGGGTCTCGGTGATGGCGTGTCGCTTGCGCGTGGTCGGCATCGCGCAAGCCAGTGTAACACTAGTGCCACACCGCGGGTTGCTCGGCGGCCTTCGGAGCGTTCGCGGGGCTCGTTCAGCGACGACGCAGTCAGCGCCGATGCGGCGCGAACAGCTCGGAGAGGGCGAGCGTGAAGCCCGGAAGCTGCGGCGAACCGAGCGACTGCGCGGTGGAGAGCTCGAGAGCGATGTCGAAGCACAGCGATGATGTGCCGCGCCGGAAGACCAGCACGGTGCGAGACGTCCCGTCCACGAGCCAGAGCTCGCCCAGTCCTCGCTCCTCGTAGACCGACCTCTTGCGCCCGACGTCATACCGCCATGTGGAAGGAGAGCGGATCTCGACGGCGAGGTCGGGGATGCCCTCGAGTCGCCGCTCGAGCGAGTCGGGGACCTTGGACTCCGACAGCCAGAGGAGGTCGGGGGCGTAGACGTCGTGCTCGGTCATGACGACGTCGGCCGGTGGGAGCACCAGCCCCCGACCTGACGCGGCCTCGACCCAGCTGTCGATGGCACGCAGCAGGCGTAGCTGGAAGAGCGCATGGATCGGCAGCGGCTCATTCACGACGACCACCCCGCCGATCAGCTCGCGCCAGCGGTCGTCGCCGTAGTCGACGGCCAGGTACTGCTCGGCGGTCATCCGGGTCGCGACGGCGCTCATGAGGCCACACCAACCATAGGCCATGGCGAGCGCACTCTCGCCCCCCTTCGGACTTCTCGCGACGGCTGTCGGCCGCCCTATCCAGGCTCGCGCAGCGAGGTGACCGCGTCGCCGAGCAGCGCCCGCGCGATGACCAGCCGCTGGATCTCGCTGGTTCCCTCGTAGATCTCGGTGACCTTAGCGTCGCGGTAGTAGCGCTCGGCCGGAAACTCCTTGACGTAGCCGTAGCCTCCGAGGACCTGGATCGCCTCGCCCGTCCAGTGGCGTGCGACGCGCGAGGCGAAGAGCTTGGCCTGGGCGCCCTCGACCGTGTGCGGCTTGCCGGCCTCCTTGAGCGCCGCCGCCCGCCAGGTCAGCGCGCGAGCGGCCTCGACCTCGGTCTGCATGTCGGCGAGCTTCTGCTGGATCGCACCGAAGCGGGCGATCGGGCCGCCGAAGGCGCGGCGCTCGCGAGCATACGCGGTCGCCAGGTCCAGCGCGGCCTGGGCGATCCCGAGCGCCTGCGCCGCGACCCCGATCCGTCCCCCGTCGAGCGTTCGCAGGGCGATGCGCATCCCGGCTCCCGGCTCGCCCAGGCGCTCGCCCGGCGTGTCCTCGAAGGCGAGGTCCGCGGTGCTCGACGAGTGCAGGCCCATCTTCTCCTCCTCCCGGGTGGGCCTAAAGCCCTCTGCGCCGCGGCGGACGAGGTAGGCCGAGATCCGGCCGGCCGCGGGCCCGTCCTCGTCGCGTGCGAAGACGACGAACGCGTGCGCGTAGGAGCCGTTGCTGATCCACTGCTTGGCGCCGGTGATCCGCCCGTCGCGCGCTCGGGTGCGCAGGGCGCCCGCGTCGGATCCGGCTTCGGGCTCGGTCAGCGCGAAGGCCGCGAGCTCGTGGCCCTGGGCAAGCGGCGGGACCCAGCGGTCGACCTGCTCGGGCGTGCCGTGCTCGAGGATCGGCAGCGTCCCCGCCCCCGTGTGCACCGTGACGGTCACGGCCGCGCCGGCGTCGGCTCGCGAGAGCTCCTCGAGGACCAGCACGTAGCTGAAGAAGTCCGCTCCCGCGCCGCCGTGGGCCTCCGGAACGCATACGCCCATCAGGCCGAGCTCGCCCAGCCGGGAGAACACCTCCTTGGGGAAGCGGTGCTCGCGATCCCACGCGGCTGCGTGCGGCGCGATCTCATCCGCGGCGAAGCGGCGGGCGAGCGCGCGAATCTCGCGCTGCTCGTCGGTAAGATCGAAATCCATCGGCCGCGGAGCGTAGCCGCGCGGCCGATGCCCGGGCTCCCGCGCGGGTGCGTTTCCCGTTGAGTGCATGCAGTCTGCATGCTATCTTCGCCGTCACGATGGGCGTAACCCTCCAGATACGAGACGTGCCCGAAGACGTCCATCAGAAGCTCAAGAAGCGCGCGGAGGTCTCGGGGAAGTCCCTCTCCCAGTATGTGCGCGAAATGCTCGAGCGCAATGCCTCCCGTCCCACGACCGAGGAGTTCCTAGCACGGCTGGCAACGCGTGAGCCGGTCAAGCTGAGCGAGCCGTCGGAGGTTCTCGTGCGCAAGCTCCGCGATCACGGCGAGTGACCGTCGTCGACTCGTCGGCGGTCATCGACCTTCTGCTCGGAGGCGAGGTCGTCGCGGAGGTCTCCGCGCTCCTTGCTCGAGAGGACGAGATATCGGCGCCGGATCTCCTCGTCTTCGAGGTGCTCTCCGCCCTCCGTCGCGAGACCTTTCGCGGCACCGTGCCCGAGGGCCGTGCGGCGACCGCCCTGGAGGACCTCGGTGACCTTCGTATCACGCTCCTGCCGTCGCTCGGGCTTCGTCACCGGGCCTGGGAGCTCCGCGCGAACCTCACGGCATCCGACGCTCTCTTCGTCGCCCTCGCGGAAGAGCTCGGTGAGCGGCTCGCGACCAAGGATCGGGGGTTGACCACGGCAGCGCGCCGTCATACCGGCGTCGAGGTGCTCGAGCTCGGCGCGACCTCCTAGACGCCGTTTACCCGCACCAGCACCGCGTCGCCCTGCCCGCCCCCGGAGCAGATCGCGGCGCAGCCCAGGCCGCCGCCGCGGCGGCGCAGCTCCATGACCAGGGTGCCGAGGATGCGCGCGCCCGAGGCGCCGATCGGGTGACCGATCGCGACCGCGCCGCCGTTGACGTTTACCTTCTGCTCGTCGATCCCGAGCATGCGGATCGAGTTGAGGGCCACCGAGGCGAAGGCCTCGTTGATCTCCCACAGGTCGACCTCCTCGGCGGTCAAGCCGGCCTTCTCGAGCGCCTTCTGAGCCGCCTTGGCGGGTGTGCGAGCCAGGTAGGGGAAGTCGTCGGCGATGGCCGCCTGGGCGACGATCTCGGCGAGCGGGTGCTTGCCGTTGCGCTGGGCCCACTCGTCGCTGGCCAGGACCAGCGCTCCGGCCCCGTCGTTGACCCCCGGGCTGTTTCCCGCGGTGTGGGTGCCGTCCTTGGTGAAGATCGGCGGAAGCCTTGCCAGCGTCTCGAGGGTGGAGTCGCGCCGGGGCGACTCGTCGACCTCGACGACCTGGTCGCCCTTCCTGCCCTTCACGGTGACCGGCACGATCTCCTCGGCAAGACGGCCCTCGTCGGTCGCCGCGATCACCAACTGGTGGGAGCGAAGCGCCCATCTGTCCATGTCGGCGCGGGTCATCTCGAGCTCGGCGGCGACCTCGGAGGCCTCCTGGGCCATGTGCTTGCCACTGAAGGGGTTGGTGAGCCCGTCGTGGACCATCGCGTCGATGGCCTTGGCGTCGCCCATGCGAAAGCCGAAGCGGGCCTGGGGCAGCATGTAGGGCGCCTTGGACATCGACTCCATGCCGCCGCCGACGCCGACCTCGACGTCACCCGCCCGGATCGCGGTGTCGAGCAGCCCGGCCGAGCGGATGCCCGACGCGCACACCTTGTTGATCGTCTCGGAGGGCACCTCCCTCGGGATTCCGCCCCTGATCTGCGCCTGACGCGAGGGGATCTGGCCCTGGCCGGCCTGGAGCACCTGACCCATCACGACCTGCTCGACCTGCTCGGGCTCGACCTCGGCGCGCTCGAGCGCCGCCTCGATGGCGATCCCGCCCAAGTCGGTTGCGTTCATCGAGGCAAGGCCGCCACCGAGCTTGCCGACGGGCGTGCGGACGGCGGAGAGGATGACGGTCTTGGGCATTCGGGCTGGGCTCCTGGTCGGGGAAGGGCCCGGATGCTAGCCGCGCCGGCTCGCCCGGTCGCGGGGAGCACCGCGGAGCGGGCCCCTCCGCCAGCGGCCTTTCGGGCGGGCGATCGTGGCTAGCCTTGGCGCTCGTGCAGATCCTCGCCAGCACCGCCGCACCCGACCACCTTGACGCAGACACGGTCGCCGTCGGGCTCTTCGAGGGCGAGGATGCGCCGCCGGACCTTGCGGGCGGAGCGCTCGCCGCACTGGTGGAATCCGGCGAGGCGCGCCGCGCCTTTCGCAAGCTCGCCCACACCCACGTCGCCGGGGTCCGCTGGATCGCGGTCGGGCTGGGCGAGCGGGAGGATTTCGACTCCGAGCGCGCCCGGGTCGCCGCTGCCCTCGTCCACAGCCGCGCTCGCGACCTGCGCACGCGGCGCCTGGCCTGGCTCGTGCCCGACGGGGCTGACGCCATCTCCACCGCGGCCGCGCTGACCGAGGGAACGCTGCTCGCCGCCTACCGCTTCGACCGCTACAAGCGGGGGCGCGAGAACGAGAACCGCGCGATCGAGGCGCTCGAGCTGGTCGCCGCCCAGGACGTCTCCGAATCGGTCGCGTCCGCGGAGATCGTCGCCGGCGCCGCCAACGCCGCGCGCGACCTCCAGAACACCCCGGCCAACGACATGACCCCGACCGGCCTCGCGCAGCGCGCGACGGACCTCGACCGCGAGGTCGAGGGCGTGCAGGCCCAGATCGACGGCCGCGACGCGCTGCTCGAGCGGGGAATGGGAGCGTTCGCCGCGGTCGCCCAGGGCTCCTACGAGGAGCCGCGCCTGATCACCCTGCGCTACGAGGGACCCCAGGCCCGCGGGCCGCTGCTGGGCTACGTCGGCAAGGCCGTGACCTTCGACAGCGGCGGCATCTCCATCAAGCCCTCGGCCAAGATGGCAGAGATGAAGTTCGACATGTCCGGCGGCGCCGCCGTGCTCGAGGCCGTCGGCGCGATCGCCCGCCTGGGGCTTCCGGTTCGCCTGCTCGCCGTGGTGGGGGCGACCGAGAACATGCCCTCGGGCCGATCGGTCAAGCCCGGGGACATCGTGCGGGCCATGGACGGAACCTCGATCGAGGTCAACAACACCGACGCCGAGGGCCGACTCGTGCTCGCCGACTGCCTGTGCTGGGCGCGCGAGCAGGGCGCCGAGCGCCTCGTGGACGTGGCCACGCTCACCGGTGCGGTCCTGGTCGCGCTCGGATCGACCCACGCGGGCCTGATGGGATCCGACGACGCCTGGTGCGAGGAGGTCGAGGCGGCGGCGCGGAGCACCGGCGAGATCGTCTGGCGCCTTCCCCTCCACCCGGAGTACGAGGAGATGATCAAGGGCCGCTACGGCGACATCGTCAACGCGGTCGAGCAGCGCAAGGCCGGCTCGATCACCGCGGCGCACTTCCTCGCTCGCTTCGCGGGCGAGATCCCGTGGGCTCACCTCGACATCGCCGGGACCGCGTGGGACCTGCGCCGGCCCTACGCGGGCAAGGGCGGCTCGGGCTTCGGCGTGCGCCTGCTCGTCGAGCTCGCTCGCCGCGTCGCGGCGTAACGGCGGGCGACGCTCAGGATCAGGCCGCGGCCGCGGCCTGGAGCTCGCGCGGCCCGCCCTCGTCGCGGGCGACCAGCTCGGCGTAGCGGCCGCCTCGTGCGAGGAGCTCTGCATGGGTGCCGCGCTCGACGACGCGCCCGGCGTCCAGCACGACGATCTGGTCGGCGTCGCGGACGGTGGACAGGCGGTGGGCGATGGCGATGGTCGTCCGGCCCTGCGCGAGCTCGTCCAGCGCCTCCTGGACGGCGTGCTCGGTACGGGTGTCCAGCGAGCTGGTCGCCTCGTCGAGCACGAGCACGGGCGGGTTTCGCAGGATGGTGCGGGCGATCGCGATGCGCTGCTTCTCGCCGCCCGAGAAGCGGTAGCCCCGCTCGCCGACCATCGTGTCATAGCCCTCGGGCAGCGAGGCGATGAGCTCGTGGATGCTTGCGGCGCGGGCGGCCGCCTCCACCTCTGCGTCGGTGGCCCCGGGCGCCGCGAAGCGCAGGTTCTCGCGGACGCTGGCGTGGAAGAGGTAGGTCTCCTGGGAGACGACCCCGACCGACGCCGCGAGGGATCCCAAGCTGACGTCGCGCACGTCCTCGCCGTCGATGGTGACTCGGCCGCGCTGGGCGTCATAGAGGCGCGCGGCCAGGTAGCCGAGGGTGGTCTTGCCCGATCCGGTCTCCCCCACGATCGCCGTTCGCGTGCCGGCCGGAACGGTCACGTCGATGGCGCTCAAGGTCCACTCCTCGTCATCGTCGCCGTACCCAGCCGCCTCCGGCGGCGGGCACCCGTAGCGGAACCAGACGTCCTCGAAGCGAACCTCGCCCGAGAGTCCGTCGGGCACGAGGACCCGGGCCTCCTCGCGCTCGGCGATGTCCACCGGCAGGTCGAGGTACTCGAAGATACGGTCGAAGAGCGCCATCGAGGTCTGCATGTCCACGCCGACGTTGAGGAGCTCGCGGATCGGGAAGAGCAGGCGCGTCTGAAGCGTCGTGAACGCGACCAGGGTGCCGATCGACACTGCCGCCGCGCCGCTCGCATAGCTCAGCCCGGCGAACCAGTAGACCAGCGCCGGCATGATCGCGAAGGTCGCCTGGATCGAGGCCATCCGCCAGCGCCCGGCCATGCGCTGGCGCACCTCGAGCTCGGCGAGCCGGCGCGACTCTCCCTCGAAGCGCTCGGCGAGCTCGGCCGACCGCCCCATCGTCTTGCCGAGCAGGATCCCCGACACCGAGAGCGACTCCTCGACCAGCGTCGAGATGTCGGCCATCGCCCGCTGGCGGTGAGTCGTGATGCGCTTGCGCTCGCGCCCGACCTTGCGCGTGAGCGCGACGAAGAACGGAAGCACTCCGAGCGAGAAGGTGGCCAGCCGCCAGTCGAGCAGGGCCATGGCGACGACGGTGGCGAGCACCGTCGTGAGGTTGGAGACGATCGAGGTGGCCGTCGTGGTCACGACGTTCTGCACGCCGCCGATGTCGTTGGCGATGCGCGACTGGACCTCACCGGTCCTCGTGCGGGTGAAGAAGGCCAGCGAGAGGCGCTGGAGGTGGCGGTAGACGGCCGAGCGCAGATCGTGCATGACCCGCTGGCCGACGGTGTTCGACAGCCACGTCTGCGCGACGCTGAGCACCGCGGTGGCGACCGCGATCCCGACCATCCCCGCCACGAGCGCGCTGAGCAGCCCGGTGTCCTGCTTGGGGATCGCCTCGTCGAGCACGTCGCGCAGCAGGAAGGGCGCGACCATCCCCAGGCCGGCGCCGATGAAGATCAGCGCGAGGACCGTCGCCAGCCTCGCCCGATAGGGGCGGAAGAGGGCGACGATGCGACGTGGTTGGCGCGACATATAGTTGAGGATATCAACCATCTAGGCGATGTGTCTCTTGCGCCAAGAGCCCACCAAGGGGTGGATGTCCAACCCGCGCGCTCGGAATTCGTGTTAGCGTTCCCACCGCCGTATTAGGGATACCTAACAGAGCGGGGTGCAGGTGGTCGTGAAGCTGAGGTCGTTCATGCCGGTCCTCGCGTCGTGCGGCGCGCTCGCGCTCCTCGCCTGCGGAGACGACGACGAGAGCTCCAAGGAGGCCGGCGAGGAGCAGTCCACCCCCGCGGTCGCAGTCAGGGAGATCGGCGAGACCGAGACCGCACTCGACCAGGCACTCGACCAGCTGCGCGCCGGCGGCCGCGAGCAGGCGGAGGAGACCGTCGCCGAGGCCTACCTTCAGCACTTCGAGAAGGTCGAGGGCCCGCTGGAGAAGGCCGACCCCGAGCTCAACGAGGAGCTCGAGGAGGCGATCTCCGGCGAGCTGCGCGAGAAGATTCGCAGCGGCGCGCCGGTGCCAGAGGTGACCAAGCTCGTCGGCGGAGTCAAGCGCGACCTCGCAACCGCCGAGGGGAAGCTGAAGTAGCGTCGATGCGGGCGCTGCTGACCGTCTGCGCCGTGCTCGCTGCGGCGCTCGTGCTCGCCGGGCCGGCCGTGGCCGCCCCGAGCGACCTGGAGCGCGGCCGCCAGGAGATCGAAAAGGCCTCGGTCCTGGTCGACCGTGCGCTGGCAGCCGTCAAGGACGGCGATCGAACCCAGGCCTACGAGCTCGCCCGCGCGGCCTACCTCGACCACTACGAGTTCGTCGAGGTCCCGATGCGCCTGCGCGACCCGAACAAGGTGCTCGACACGGAGTTCTCCTTCGCGCAGCTGCGCAACGACATCCGCGACGGCGCGCCGCTGGCCGACATTCGCGGCGACGTGGCCGACGTCCGCGCCGGGCTCGTCGACTCGGATCGCATCCTCGCCGAGAAGGGTGTCGCCGCGCCGGCGATCGCCTTTGCCTTCTCCTTCTCGATCCTCTTCCGGGAAGGCGTCGAGGTGGTGCTGCTTATCGCGCTGCTGCTGGGGTCGCTCTCGGCCGGCAGCGCCCAGAACTACAAGCGGCCGCTCGGGTGGGGCGTGGCGGCCGCCTTCGGGGCGACGGCGCTGACGTGGGCGCTTACGGCGCTGGTGATCGACATCGCGCCGGTCAACCGCGAGCTGCTCGAGGCGATCACCGCCCTGCTGGCCGTCGGCGTCCTCGTGGCCGTCAGCTTCTGGCTGATCTCGCGGCTCGAGCACCGCCGCCGGATGGAGTTCATGCGAGCGCGGGTCGCCGGAGCGATCGCGGCGGGCACGTCGCTCGCCTTCGCCGGAGTCGGCTTTACGGCGGTCTACCGCGAGGGCTTCGAGACCGTGCTCTTCTACCAGGCGCTCGCACTGTTCGCCGAAGGCCTCGAACTGTGGGTGGCGCTCGGCGCGGTGGCCGGTGCGGCGGCGCTGGGCGGCGTCGCCTTCGCTGTGCTCAAGGCCGGCAAGCGCCTGCCGCTCAAGCCGATGCTCGTCACCGGCGCGTCGATCCTGCTGGTCCTGTCGGCCACCTTCGCCGGCAACGCCGTGCGCTCTCTGCAGTCGGCCGACATCATTCGCGCGACGCCCGTCGGCTGGGCCCGGCTGCCGGTGTTCGTGGCCGAGCTGACGGGCATCCACCCCACGCGCGAGGGTCTGATCGTCCAGGCCGCGATGCTCGCCATCTTCGCCGCCGGGGCGGCATACGTGTTCCTGTGGCAGCCGGCCCGCCAGCGACGCCGGACGGGCGAGGCGGCGACGGCATGAGCGGCGGCGTGCGCGTCGGCGTCGACGTCGGCGGAACCTTCACCAAGGCGGTCGCGCTGACGACGCAGCCGGCGGCCCTTCGCGCGCGCGCTGTCGTGCCCACGACGCACGGCGGCGCCGCGGGCGTGAGCGACGGAGTGGCCGAGGCGTTGCGGCGGCTGTTCGCGCAGCTGGGTGCCGAGCGCGAGCGCGTCGAGCTCGTCGCCTTCTCGACGACGCAGGCGATGAACGCGCTGCTCGAGGGCGACGTCGTCCGCGTCGGGGTCGTGGGCATCGGTGCGGCACCCGACCTTCGCGCCGCCCGCAAGCGCACGCGCGTGCCCGACATCAAGCTCACCTCCACCCGCGTGCTCGCCACCGAGCACGCGTTCATCGACGCCACGGCCGGGCTCGACGGCGCCGCGATAGACCGCGCGCTCGACCGGCTGCAGTCCGCAGGGTGCGCGGCGCTCGCGGTCAGCGGAGCCTTCTCGGTCGACGCGCCCGAGCACGAGCGGCTGGTGAGCGACCGTGCGCGCGAGCGCGGGCTCCCCGCCTGCGCCGGCCACGAGCTGTCGGGCACCTACGGCCTGGAGATGCGGACGATCTCCGCGGCGATCAACGCGTCGATCCTACCGGTGGTCGACCGCACCGCGACGATCGTCGAGCGCGTGCTGGCGGAGATCGGGATCGAGGTCCCGCTGCTCGTGCTGCGCGGCGACGGCGGCGCGATGGGCCTCGAGGCGTTCCGCCGTGCTCCTTCGCGGACAGTGGGCTCGGGGCCGGCCGCCGGCGTGGCCGCAGCGCTGCACCAGCTCTCGCTGCAGGACGGCATAGTGCTGGAGTGCGGCGGGACGAGCTCGAACGTGAGCATCGTCAAGGACGGTCGCACGGCGCTTCGCACCCTGCGGGTCATGGGCCGGCCCACCGCGATCCGCTGCGTCGACTCGTGGGTCGTGGGCGCCGCCGGCGGCTCCATCGCCCGCCTCGGCCGCCGCAAGGTCGAGGAGACCGGGCCGCGCAGCGCGCACGTGGCCGGACTGCCCTACGCGTGCTACGCCGATCCCTCAGACCTCGAGGGCGGCCGGGTCGAGCTCGTCGCCCCGCGGCCGGGCGACGCTGCGCGGTGCGCGATCCTCCGCACCGCCGACGGCCGCGGGTTCGCGGTGACGGCCACGTGCGCGGCCCACGCCCTCGATGTCGTGGTGCCCGTTGCCGACGAAGCCTACGGCAGCGAACTTGGGCGTGATCGCGCGCGAAAGGCGGCGCGGATCGCGTTCGCGGCGCTCGGGGCCCGCCTGGGCCGTGCGTGTGACGAGGCCGCCCGGCAGGTGCTCGACCGCGCCGTCGACAAGATCGCGCGGGCGGCGGCCGAGGCCGCGCGGGCGCACGACTTCGCGCCCGACGTTCCGATCGTGGCGCTCGGCGGCGCCGGAGCGGTGCTGGCGCCCGAGGTCGCCCGCCGGCTCGGGCGCCCGCTGGTGGTGCCGCGCCATCCGGAGGTGCTGAGCTCGATCGGCGCGGCGCTCTCCCTCGTGCGGGCCGAGATCGAGCGCCACCACAGCGACGACCCAAGCGCCGCGACGGAGCTCGTGCGCGAGGCGCAGCGCGCCTGCGTGCGCGCCGGTGCGGAGCCGCGAACCGTGCAGGTGGAGACCTCCTTCGACGCCCGCGCCCGGCTGGTGCGCGCGGTGGCCACCGGAGCGGTCGCGCTCGAGTCCGGCGCCGCGGCACGCGACCCGGCCGACGAGGCGACGCAGCTGCGAGCGGCCGCGAACGCCCTCGGCCTCGGCGAGGACCGCCTCGAGTCCATCGCCCGCAACGGCTTCTACCGCGTCTTCAGCGAGAACGGCTCCGGGGGGGTCGCCGTCGTCGACGGCCTGGGCAGCGTCGCACTCGCCGAGCAGGCCAAGCGGGTGATCGCCGGAGACGCCCGGGGTCTGCTCGTGCCGCTCGCCGAGGCGCTGGAGGCGGAGGTCGTGAGCCTCGGGATCGCGACGATCTTGCCCCGCGTCGCGCTGGTGTGCGGCCCGCAGCTCGTCGACCTCTCCGAGTCGCGCCGCTCCGAGGACCTGCTGAGCGCCGCGGCCGCGCTGCTCGAGGGCCAAGAGGGCCCCGCCGTCGCCGTCATCTGGCGCTGAGGCGTGGACCTCTACCGCCGGCCCGACCGCGTCCCCGCCCGCATGCTCGGCATCACCGCGGCGCTGACGCTCGTGGTCGGCGGGCTCGCAGGTTATGCCGCCGGCCGCGCCACCGAGAAGCAGCCGACCCTCGAGCAGCGCCTCGCCGACCTGCGCCGCGAGCTCGGACCCGCGCGGCAGGGCATCGAGCTCGCGGCGACCGAGTACGCCCAGGCGGTCAGGAGCGGGAAGCTGATTGCCCCGAGCGAGTACGCGGCCGCCCGGCAGGACATCCGGCGCGCCACGGACGCCGTCGCAGGTGCCCGCAACGAGCTTCGGGCGCTCAGCGCCGCGCGAGCCGCCGCGGTCGACCGCTCGCTAGCCTCGCTGGCGACCGCCGTCGAACGACGCGCCGATCCCGAGCAGGTCGACAAGCTCAGCGCCGCGGCGAACGCCGCGCTCGCCGCCGCCGTCGGCCGCGCCTGACCACCGATCCAGGAGGCCACATCCGTGCCCGCACAACGCTTCGTCACCGCGCTCAACGAGCAGATCGCGGCCGAGTTCGCCGCCTCGCACCAGTACTCCGCGATAGCGATCCACTACGAGGCGCGCACGATGCCGCGCCTGGCCAGCTTCTTCTACGCCCAGGCCGTGGAGGAGCGCAACCACGCGATGATGATGGCCAAGTACCTGCTCGACACCGACGCCCAGGTGCGCCTCGGCGAGGTCTTCGCCCCCCAGATCGAGTTCGGAGACCACATCGAGCCGATCCGGCTCGCGCTCGAGCAGGAGCGCGCCGTCAGCGGCCTGATCAGCGACCTCTTCGCCCTGGCCCGCGAGGAGGCCGACTACCTCTCGGAGCAGTTCATGCAGTGGTTCCTCAAGGAGCAGGTCGAGGAGGAGGCGACGATGTCGGGGCTGCTCGAGGTCGCCGAGCGGGTGCGCGAGTTCCCGATGACCCTCGAGGAGTTCGTCGCCCGCGAGTACCCGCCCCACGACGGCTCGGAGGCCGGGGCCCCGGAGGCGGCGGGCGGAGCGCTTTGACCTGACGCGGGCGAGCTTGGTCTTGCCTTGCTGGCTAGCGTAGATGATCACCCCGGCGGGAGGGTCATGCTCTTCAGCCGGTGGCAGAGGATCAATCCGTCCTGACCGGGAAGGTGGTAGTCGAGCAGCACGACATCGGGCGCCGTGCGCTTGAGGAGTGGCCAGAGCTCGAGCTCGTCTGATCCGGCTCCCACCGGAACGATGTCGGGCGAGCGCTTCAATGCCGCCTCGAGGCCGGTGCGCATCGCGGAATGGTCGTCGATGATCAGGACGCGGATCACGAGGCTTCTCCGAGCGGCGCGTGGAAGGCGACGACCGTGCCCCGTCCTCCTTCTCCTCGGGTGATCCGCAGCTCGCCACCGAGCGCCTGGGCACGGTTGCGCATGGAGCGCAGCCCGTTCGCTCCCGGGCGCACGCGGTCGGGCAGTCCCCTCCCGTCGTCGGCGACGACGAGGTGCAGCCGACCATCGCCGACCGACAGCACGACTTCGGCGTGGTGCGCTTCTGCGTGGCGCACGGCGTTGGTGAGCGCCTCGCGGCCGATGCGGTAGGCGTGCGCGGCGACGAAGTACGCACCGACGAAGCCCGTCCCGAATACCAGCGCCCGCCGCGGTGGCAGCGCCGTCGCTCCACTGGGTGATACCGCCACGGCCCCGGTTTGGCGCCAACCGTGTCAGGTGGCGCACGTCCGTGGCCGGCTCCGCTCGGCCTGTGACGCCCTCCGGCTCAACGCCCTCCGAGCTCGCGCGCGCTGTCAGCTGGATATGATGAGCGCGCCCGCAGCCGCTCCGCGGGTGGACTTCGGGGGATGAAGCACCCGATTGCGGTTTTCTAACGACTGGAGGCGCGATGCGGCGCGGACAAGTGAAGTGGCTGGCGGGTGCTGGAGCGACGTGCGTCGCGACGGCGGCGGTGGCAGTGGGGACGGGGGGGATGGCGGCGGCTGACATCACGCCGACTCCC
>JBBPZA010000102.1:0-10756 GCA_038199375.1 Solirubrobacterales bacterium
GCGCCAGAGCGAGCTCGCGAGACGGCGCGCGGGGCCGAGTCGCGGGCCGGGGCCGGCCCCGGGGGTTGCGGCGGGGCCTCCCCGCGGGGGGGGGGGGGGCGCGGGGGGGGCGCCGGGGGGGCGCGGGGCCCCGCCCCCCCCAGGGCCCCCCACCCCGCCCGGCGCCCCGCGGGGGGGCGGCCCCGCCGATACCCCCGGGGGGGGGCCCGGCCCGCGACTCGGCCCCGCGCGCCGTCTCGCGAGCTCGCTCTGGCGCGGGCGCCGCGGGCCGCTGCGGCGGAGTGAGCAGCACGAAGAGCAGCGGCGGAAGGAACCAGACGACGTAGAGGTAGAACCAGTGCGTGATCCCGATCTGCATCGCGATGATGACCGCCGCGGCCAAAGCGGCGAGCACGCGCGGGTCGCGGCGGCGGGGGAAGAAGGCGACGAGCACGGCCAGCGCCGCCGCGCCGATCTTCACCGCCGTCTGGAGCCCGTCGAGGCCGCCGTAGTAGCCCCAGACCGAGAACGGCGAGCCGCGATCGTTCTGGTAGGCCAGCGTTCGCTCGAAGAAGGCGTCGATGTCGCCGGCCACCAGCACCGGGGCGAGCGCGAGCGCCAACGTCGCGACGAGCCCGAGCGAGAAGGCGAGCAGTCTTCGCGGCGCGAGGCTGCGCCGCCCGTGGGCGTAGGTGGCGAACAGCGGCGCCAATGCGATCGGCGCGAACTTGGTCATGGCCGCCAGCGCGATCGCCGTGCCCCGCGCCGCCGGCGAGCCGGCGAGCCGGCGGGCCAGCGCCGCCGGCGCCTTCCTCGGTCGGGCTCGTACGGCACCGACCGGCGGGGGCCGCGGAGCAACGGCCAGCAGCGCGAGCGCGACCAGGAAGGCGACGAGCGAGTCGTTTGCTCCGGAGTTCGAGACGAGGAGGGTGAACGGGCACGCCGCCCAGGCGTAGGCGAGCGCCGCCCCCGCCGTGGGCCCCCGCACGCGGCGGCCGAGGAGGAAGAGCGCCGCGAGGGTCAGCAGGTCGAAGGCGATCGCGGCGCCGTGGGCGGCGGGGAGGTCGTCCCAGCGCCCGCTCCACGGCATCGCCTGCTCGAAGGGAATGTAGGCGTAGTAGTTGACCGGGCCGTAGGTGTCGCCGTGCTCGTTGTCCTTCGGAAACCCCCCGTAGAGGGCCTCGCCGTCCATCAGCCGGTCAGCGCCGACGACCCCTGAGTAGCCGACGTCGATGATGTTCGCGTTTGCGACGTTGAGCGCGACCCGGAAGCCGACGAGGAACACCGTTGCGACGATGAGCCACGTCCCCGGGACGAGCAGTCGCGCGGCCGTCGCCGGCGCTCGCGGCCGGAAGGCCGCGAGCAGCATCCGCGCGAGCAGGTAGACCAGCGGCGGAAGCACCAGCGGAACCGAGATCCCGATCTTGCCGTGGTTGAAGAAGGCCAGCGAGGCCGACATCCAGCCGACCAGCACGGCCAGGTCGAGGTGCAGGAGCCGGAACGGCCGCCGCGGATCCACGAAGGGCGCGGCGAAGAGGACGCACAGCGGGATCCACACATACCACGCGTTGACCTTCCGCCCGAAGGCGCCGGGATAGCCCCGGGCCATGGACCACGCGACCTGGTAGCCCGTCCAGGCCTCGAGCACCCGGCCCGTCCGGTCCTCGATGAGGACCTGCCCCACCTCCTTGCCCGCCTTGTAGTAGGAGACCTGCCAGCGCGTGCTCCCCTTGAGGAAGGCGCGGCTCGAGACCCCCGGGCCCAGGCGACGGCGCTCGGCGCGGATCTTGGGCACCTCGCGCGCGACGGCCTTGGCCCGCCGCGCGCTGAGGAGATGCCCGCGGGGCCGATCGGTCAGCGTCGCGGGCGAGGTGAGACCGTTGGGATCCGCCGTCGCCGTGCCGGCCCGGCGCTCGGTGGCGACCGCGCCCGGTGTCGAGCCCACGGTCTGGGCTTCAGCGGCCGGCGCGAACGCAATCGCCAGCATGAGCGCGGCGGCAACGAGGGCCGCAGCTCGCCTGAGCCTCAGGTTCGGAAGCTCCAGAGCTTGTTGCCGACGAAGTTCAGGGGGGTGGCGCAGGCGATCGCGATGGCCTGGGCGGGGACCTCGGGCATGTCGAGCGAGGAGACGAGCACCTCGAGCACGACGAGGTTGACGGCGAAGGCGAACAGGCTGACGACGAAGAACCGTGCGGCCTGGAAGCCCGCGTGCTCGACCCGCGCGTAGTGGAACGTCCAGTACCGGTTCCACAGGAAGTTGTTGGTGACGGCGACCAGGAACGCGCCCGCCGCCGCGATCCGGTAGTCGGTGCCCAGGGCGTGGACGAGAAGGGCAAAGGTCAATAGGTTGACGACGTAGCCGCTCGCCCCGACCAGCCCGAAGCGGACGAGCTGGACCCAGTTTCCCGGCTTGCGCACGCCGAGATGCAGGCGGCGGAGGATCCGCCACCCCGGGTCGGTGCCACGGACGCCCGCATGCGAAGGCGGCGCGGCGGGCGGAGGGTACGTCGTCGCCTCGTCGTGCATCGAACGCCTCAGTGTAGAGCTCCAGCCTCGTCGAGCCCAAAGTGCTCGAGCACCATCGGGGTGACGTCGCGAAGGCTCCACTGGAGCCTCGCGTCGGCGGAATCCGGGCCCGTGCCGCACCAAAGCAGCATGCTCTCCGAGTCGTTTCGATGCAGCGATCCGTGCGTCCCGCCGCCGACGTGGCCCTGGCCGCCCCAGTCCAGGAACTCCCATCCTGGTACGGCCGAGAGGACGACGTCGCCGGCGGTCGAGCAGGCGAGCGCAGACCAGATCCGGCTCAGCGCGTCGGGGTAGTCGACGCTCGAGAACACGCCGTCGCGCACCCGCGCGCCGAGGGCCGCCAGCTCGCCCCGGGCCGACCAACGCCTGCCGCGCAGGTCGGCGAAGTCCTCACCGGGCGCAAACCGCAGCTCCCCCCGCTGGCTCCACACGCTCGCCTCGCCGTCCATCATCGTCATGACGAGATCGACCCCCTCGATGTTGCGCGCCGACGAGGCGGCCTCGCGACAGAGCGCCTCCCGGCGCTCGGGATCGAGCACGTAGATCATCGCCGAACGGAAGTTCGGGCAGACCGCGAGCTCGGCGCCCTCGGGCTGGCGGTCGCCGGGGCGCAATACCCGCAGCTCGCCGAAGGCGCCGTCGAGGTCGATGTTGGCTTCGACCGTGCTGTGGGAGTGGTCGGAGACCACGATCACCGCATGGTCCGCGAGGAACGCGTCCGCGCCGCCGGCCGCCTGCATGAGGCGCTCGAGCTGGCGGTCGGCGAGCGCGAGCGACTCGACCTGAGCGTGGATGCCGCGCCGGTGGGAGTGGCTGTCGTTGTCGGGCAGCGAGAAGAGCAGGAAGTCGAAGAGGTCGTGCTCGACCAGGTGGGCGCCGATGCAACCCGTCTGCTCGTCGCGCGTGCCCGGCATCCCCAGCGAGCCACGACACCCCGTCCGCCGGCTCGCGAACAGGTCGGCGTAGAAGAGCTCGCGCGGGCCGTAGACCGCGTGGGGCATGAGCGTCGCGGTCACCAGGCGTCCCAGCGCTCGCTCACTCGCGGCCGCGTGGCGGTGGCGGCCGCGGTAGATGAGGTACGTGGTGCCCGCGGTGCGGATGTCGGCGTCGTCGAGCGTCTCGAACACCGTCGGGACGTCCCGGGACAGGTGGGCGAGGTTCATGTTGTAGATCGTGTCGGTCAGCGAGCGCTGGATCCCGAACGCGCGCGTGGCGCTGAAGCTCGAGCCGTACGCCACGTAGCGATCGTCGCCGCGGTGGTACCAGTTCATGGACGGGATGAGGTGCTCGTCGACCCCGACGCCGGTGGTGATCGTCGACGCGCACGCGGGGGTCACCGACGGGAAGACCGAGACGCAGTCCTCGACGTAGGCGCCCTCCTCCTTCAAGCGCGCCATCGCCGGTGCGCGCCCTGCCGCGATCGCTCGGTCGAGCATCGAGGTCTTCACGCCGTCGATGACCGTGAGGACGAGCTTCTTGGGGCGGCCGGCCACGGCGCCTCTCTCCTAGCGCAGGATGCGCAGGCCGGCGTACTTCTCGCCCTCGCGGCGCAGGCCGCCGAGCAGCAGCCAGGCGAGCAAGCCGAGGGCGAGCAGAGAGAGCGGCGGCAGCAAGATGGCGAGGGCGGCGAGCAGGAGCGCCGTCGCGTTCGCGTAGAGGGGCAGGGCGGCGCGGGCGTCTGTGTCCAGTCGCGCCCGGGTGCGCCGAAAGAGCGCCCGGATCGCGGCGCTGGCCACCGCGGCGCAGGCGATGCCGCCGGCAAGCCCCGCCAGGGCGGTGTATCCCTCGTCATCGAGCGACCCGGCGAAGAGCAGCGCACCGATCCCGAGCCCGATGCCGGCGAGCGCGGCGCCGTAGGGGCCCGCCTCTATGCGTTCCTCGCCGATCCTGCGCTCGAGCGTGACGACGACGATCAGCGCGACGATGACCGCCAGGAGGAAGCCGGGCCCCTCGAGGAAGGCGTAGCCGGTCCCGGAGAAGTCGACTAGCAGGTCGGCGCTCGCAGCCGCACCGGCGAGCAGCGCGGGGAGAAAGGGGCGGATGCCGGCGGCGAGGGCCAGCCCGATGCCCTGGCAGATGACGAGGAAGAGGTCCACTCTGGGGGTTCGCTAGCGTGAACGGCCGGATGACGATAGACCACGGCTCCTCGCCGGGAGGGAAGGCGGGTCAAGGCGGCGAAGGCGGCCAGATGCCCAGCCGCTCGGTCCGCCGGGACCTCGAGCGCTACGCAGGCCTCTTCGCGCGGCGCACGAAGGTCATGCGCTCCTCGGCGATGCGCGACATCATGTCCCTGGTCGAGCGCGAGGACGTCATCTCGCTCGCGGGCGGGCTGCCCGACACCTCGACGTTCCCGCCGGCCAGCTATGCGGCGGTGATGCAGCGCGTCGCCGCCGAGTCGTGCGCGCGCGCGCTGCAGTACGCCCCCACCGAAGGCTTGCTCGCCATCCGCCGCTGCGTGGTGGAGGTGATGGCCGCCGAGGGCATGGACGTCGACGGCGACGACGTGCTGATCACCACCGGAGGCCAGCAGGTGATCGACCTCGTCTGCAAGACGCTCGTCGACCCCGGCGACGTCGTCATCGCCGAGGGCCCCACCTATCCCGGCGCCGTGCCGACCTTCGGCGCCTACGAGGCCGAGGTCATCCAGGTGCCCATGGACGCCGACGGGATGCGCATCGACGAGCTCGAGCGCGTCCTCTCCGGGCTCGACGCGCAGGGTCGGCGGCCGAAGTTCATCTACACGGTCCCCACCTTCCAGAACCCGGCCGGGGTCACGATGTCGCCCGACCGCCGCCAAGCGCTCGTCCGCATCGCGCGCCGGCGCGAGCTGCTGATCCTCGAGGACAACCCCTACGGCCTGCTGCGCTACGAGGGCGAGTCCCAGCCCCCGCTCTACGCCCTCGACGTCGACAGCCAGTTCGTGATGTACCTGGGCACCTTCTCGAAGATCCTCTCCCCCGGCGTGCGCCTCGGCTGGACGGCGGCGCCGCGGCCGCTGCTGGAGAAGCTCAACATCGGCAAGCAGTCGACCGACCTGTGCTCGTCTTCCATGACCCAGCACTTCGTCTCCGCCTACTTCGAGGGCGGTCGCTGGCAGGACTACCTGCGCTCGCTGAGCGAGATCTACCGGCGGCGGCGCGACGTCATGCTCGACGCGCTGGCCGAGCACTTTCCCCGCGAGGCCGAGTGGACCTATCCGCAGGGAGGCCTGTTCGTCTGGGCGACCCTCCCCGACTACATCGACACGACCGACCTCCTCGCGCGCGCGCTGCGTGAGAAGGTCGCCTTCGTCCCCGGACGAGCCGCCTACCTCGACGGGCGCGGCGGCTCCTCGCTGCGGCTGAACTTCTCCGGGGTCGGAGAGGACGACATCCGCGAGGGCATCCGGCGCATCGGCAAGGTCGTCCGCGAGCAGGTCGGGCTCTACGGCACGCTCACCGGCGCCGGGTCCGGGGCCGCCGCAAGCCCGGCCGCGCCGCCGGCGACGGCGAGTCGCCCTCCCGAGCCGGCCCCGCGCGAGGCCGACCCCCAGCTCGCGAAGGTGCTGGACCTGCGGCGCCGCGCACGGTGATGCGGGTCGCCGTCCTCAAGGGCGGACGCTCGCTGGAGCGGCAGGTCTCGCTGCGGTCGGGCGCGCGGGTTCAGGACGCCCTGGAGCGCCTGGGCCACGAAGCGGTTGCGGTGGACGTCGGCCACGACCTGGTCGACCGTTTGCGCGAGGCGCGGCCCGATGCCGCCTTCGTCGCCCTCCACGGCCGCGACGGCGAGGACGGCACCGTCCAGGAGCTCCTCGAGGTGCTCGGCATTCCCTACACCGGCTCGGGCATCTCGGCCTGCATCCGCTGCTGGGACAAGGTGCTGGCCAAGCACGAGATGCGCGCCGCGGGCATCCCGACGCCCGACTTCTACGCGTTCGGCGAGACGGCCTTCAAGGAGCTGGGCGCGGCGGCGATCCTTCCGGCGATCGAGGAGCGGCTGCGCTTCCCGATCGTCGTCAAGCCCTCCGCCCAAGGCAGCGCGCTGGGCATCAGCTTCGCCCAGACTGCGGCCGACGTCGCCACAGCGCTCTTGGCGGCCTTCTCCTATGACACGAAGGTCCTCCTCGAGCGCCACGTCACCGGCCGAGATCTCGCGGTCTCCCTGGTGGAGGACACTTCTGGCCCGCGCCTGCTGCCTATCGTCGAGGCGCGGCCCCGCGAGACGCCCGGAGCCCGCGCTCCCGAGGCGCCCTCCTACTCCTTCGAAGCGCGCTACGAGATCGGCGCCACGGAGTTCGAGTGCCCGGCCCGCCTGCCGGAGGACGCCACCGCGCGCGTGCAGGCGCTCGCGCTCGAGGTCTGGCACCTGTTCGGCTGCGCGGGCTTCGCGCGCGTCGACCTCATGCTCGAGCAGGAGACCCAGGAGCCATTCGTCCTGGAGGTGAACCCGATCCCGGGCTTCACGGAGACCTCGCTCCTCCCCCAGGCGGCGGAGGCCGACGGCGTGACCTTCGATCAGCTCATCGAGACGATCCTCGCGCGCGCCGGCGCTTGATCGCTCAGGGCTCTTCGCCCTCGGCGAAGTCCTCCGGGGAGACCTGGTCGAGGAACTGCTTGAACTTCGTGACGACCTCCTCGGTGTCCTCGACGTCGTGCTCGAACTCGATCGCGGACTCGGTGATGACGTCCTCGGCGGCGAAGATCGGCGCGTTCGCGCGCACGGCCAGCGCGAGAGCGTCGCTCGGGCGCGAGTCGATCTCGACCTCGCGGCCGTTGATCGCGAGGGTGATCGAGGCGTAGAACGTGTTCTCGCGCAGCTCGGTGACCGCAACGCGGGAGCAGCTCGCCTCGAGCTCGCCGAGGACGTCGGAGAGCAGGTCGTGGGTCATGGGCCGCGGAGGACTGGCGCCCTGGAGCTTCATGAGGATCGCCGCCGCCTCCGGATGGCCGATCCAGATGGGCAGGAACTTGTTGGAGTCGACGGTCTTCAGCAGGACGATCGGCTGCTTGCCGACCATGTCGAAGCTCACGCCGTAGATGACCATCTCCTGCACGCGAAATGCCTCCGTCGGCCTCGGGTGGGGCCAGTATACGCCCGCCGAGAGGGCTTCCCGGCGCCTTCAGGAGAGCGCGTCGCAGACCGCCGCGACGACGTCCTCGACGTCTTCGTCGGTCAGCTTGGGCGACAGCGGGATGGAGAACGTCCGTTCGCCGATCTCCAGGGCGTTGGGGAAGTCGCCGGGCTCGTGACCCAGGCCCTCGCGTAGGCATCCGCGGTCAGGCCGTGGAGCGACAGGGTCTTCGCCCGCGCCGGGAGAGGCGGCGCCACGCTAGCCGCCCGCGCGAGCCCTGGGCACGTAGCGACGGATCAGCGGGGAGGGGCCCTCGGTGACGGTGAGCGCGGCCCGGCCTCCGCGCTCGAGGGCGAGCGCCTCCCCCTGCGGCTCGCGAAGCTCGGTGGGCGGCGAGCAGGGCGGCCTTCGAAGGGTGCGGGTGATCGGCTCACCGCGGCGGCGCGACCACACGAAGAGGCGGTCATAGCTGCGCAGCGCGACCACCGATCCCTCCGGGCTTACGTCCCCCGCCGTGACCGCGGAGCCGATACCGAGGTCGATCCGCGCGACCCGCCGCAGGGTGATCGCGCCGCCTCCCGACAGGGGTGGCCTGGCGGCATACACGCCCGCCGCTCCGTCGAGCTCCTTGGTGACGACGACGAGATCGCCCCGGCGCGGGTCGACCAGCAGCGCCTCGGCGTCGTGGCGACCATCCGGATAGCGCAGGCGCACCACCGTTGCCGGAAGGGTCGCGCCGCCGGAGTAGGCATCGGGCTCTGAGACCAGGTAGACGACGACCTCCGGTCGCTGCCGGGCATTGTCGCCGATGTCGCCGACGTAGAGGTCTCCTCCGCGCGCTGCGAGGTCCTCCCAGTCGAGGGCCTGGGCGCCCGCGACGTCGAAGGAGCCCAGGAGACGGCCGTTGCGGCCGAGCGCGAGGAGCCGAGGTGTGTCCCCTGAGTCGTTATGGGCCCAGAGGACCCCCGGCTGGGTCCGGCTCGCGACGAGCCCCGAGAGCTCCTGGGCGGCGGGATCCTCGACCCGCCCGGCACGACCGACCGCAAGTGGGCGGCAGAGGGCGCCCGTCACGGACGAAGCCCCTCGCGGATACGAAGGCAGGGGCGCGGGATCTGCCGCCCCTCGCGAGGAGCCTCCCCCGCCGCTCGTTCCGTCTTCGCCGCACGCACCCAGTGCCACGGCAAGAGCGGCGGTGGCCGCAAGCACTCGCCCCGTCCGCCGAGATAGCCTGCGCTCCGCGATGGCCGAGGATCGCATCACCGAAGCGGTGACGGTACCCGTCTCGTCCGAGCGGCCTTCGGCTTTGCGTCGCAACGCGTAGATTTGGCTCCGTGGAGACCACCGCCGAGTTCCTGATCGCGGAGCGAGAGTTCTCCGATGATGAGGCCAAGCTCTCGATCGGCCTGGCCAACATCCGCGCCGAAGTCCCCGGTATCGAGGCGAACAAGGACAAGATCCTGCGCGCCGTGAGCGCCTTCAAGGAGCGCGGGGTGAACATCGCGATCTTTCCCGAGTTCTGCCTGTCGGGCTACTTCTGGGATGAGCGCGATGACTGCCACGCCTACATGCAGGAGGCGTGCACCGAGAACCACACCGACTGGATCGAGAGCGAGCTCAAGTCGCTCCTGGACGACCAGTTCAGAGGGGTCGTGCTCAACAACCTGCGCAGAGGGCAAGACGACCGCTTCTACAACACCACCTTCGTGGTCGCCGACGACCGCGACTACCTCGCCCCGGAGAACACCTACGACAAGGTCTTCCTGCCCGGTGCCGAGAAGGACTACACCGAGAGCGGCCGCGACGATCGCCTCGTACTCGAGACGCAGTTCGGCCGGTTTGGCTTCACCACCTGTTACGACTATCTCTTCAGCGAGCTCCTGCGGGAGTACTCGACGGTGGACCAGGTCGACGCCATCGTGCAGATCGCGTCGTGGCGCGCGGCGGCCAACCGCGATTACCCCGCCATGAACATCCGCACCGACCACTACTACGGCGACCTGTGGGACTTCGTGATGCCGGCGTCCTCGGCCACCAACCAGTTCTGGACGATCGCCTGCAACGCCGTTGGCCGCCACGGTGTCAGCGGCGCTCCGTTCTGGGGCGGCTCGGGCGTATGGGCCCCTTCGGGCATGTGCCTGGTGCAGGCCTCACGGGTCAACGAGGAGCTCGTGATCGTCCACAACGTCGACATCGAGGGCACCCGGGACGCCGAGAAGGACGACTTCGACTACGCCTTCGACTTCAAGGAGATCTACCGCCCGCTCGAGGGCTCGCGCACCTTCACGCGCCACGTCTGAGGGGCTTGCCCGCCGGGCGCGAGGGGGCGGACATCGCGGTCGGCCCGCCGCGACGACATTCGCGGCGGGCCGAGGGCGCGGGCGGCATGATTACCGGCGGGCGGGGCGCTCGTTGGCGCCGACGACCTCGAAGGTCTTGCTCACGAGGACCTCGAGCTCCGTGCCGGCGCTCGTCTTGATGTGTGACTCATACGGCGCGGTCGAGTCGTTGTTTGTCTCTGTGCGCACGACGGTCGCGCCCGCGTACTTGGCCAGCACGGCGGCCTCGACCTTCTCCTTGGTGTCGCCGGTCAGCGCGGTCTTGTCGCTCCGTGCGCAGCACGGTCGCGGTGGGGACCTTATCGAGCGAATTCGCGGAATAGATGCGAGTGGTCGCGCTGGACCACCTCGGGCGAGTTGCCCAGCTCGTGAGATATCTCCAGCGCGTTCCAGCCGGTCTGGAGCAACAGGCTCGCGAAGCTGTGGCGCAGGGTGTACGGCGTCGCCTCGACTGCTCCGGCCCTGGTCACGACGGGGTCGAAGTGGCGTCGGCGCCAATTCTGGTAGTCGGCGTCGGCGGGGAAAGAGGAGATCTCCCGAGCCGGAGGGGGGCGCGACGGCGCGCCAGGCGTCGAGACCCGTGATGACGGGTCCCAGCAGCCCAACGGCGCGGATCCGGTCGGTCTTCGTCGCCTTGAGCGAGCCGTCGGCGCGGCCGTGCTCGACGATCAGTGCGCGGTCGCCCACACAGTCCCATCGCAACGCGAACAGAAAACCAGAAAACCGTAATCGTTCAGTCCCCCTGCGTTTTGCAGGATCTTTTGCAAGGAGGGGGAATCTGGGGGTGTGGGTCGTGAGGAGATCGAGGCGGTCGCGGTCGCGGGGGGTGAGCCGGCCCGGGCATTGGTGGTGTCGCTGCTTGAGC
>JBBPZA010000103.1:0-14477 GCA_038199375.1 Solirubrobacterales bacterium
GACGTCGAGCAGCGTCATCTGCCCCGTGGTGACGGTGCCGGTCTTGTCGAGCACGACGGTGTCGACGCGCCGCGTGGACTCGAGCACCTCGGGCCCCTTGATGAGCAGGCCGAGCTGGGCGCCGCGGCCCGTCCCGACCAGCAGCGCGGTGGGTGTCGCCAGGCCGAGCGCGCACGGGCAGGCGATGATGAGCACCGCGACCGCGGCGGTGAAGGCGAAGGCGGCGCCCTCCCCGCCGGCAAGCCAGAAGCCGAGCGTCGCCATCGCCAGGACGATGACGACGGGGACGAAGACTGCCGAGACCCGATCGGCCAGGCGCTGGACGGGGGCCTTCCCGGACTGCGCCTGGGTGACCAGCCGCGCTATCTGGGAGAGCGCGGTGTCGGCGCCGACGCGAGTCGCGCGTACGACGAGGCGGCCCCCGACGTTGACGGTGGCCCCGGTGACCTCGTCGCCCGGCGCGACCTCCACGGGGACGGACTCGCCGGTGAGCAGCGACATGTCGACGGCCGAGGCGCCCTCGACGACCTCGCCGTCGGTCGCCACCTTCTCCCCGGGCCGCGCGACGAAGCGGTCGCCGGGCTGCAGGTCCTCGATCGCGACACGGTGCTCGAGCCCCGCCTCGTCGAGCACGGCGACGTCCTTGGCGCCGAGCTCGAGCAGCGCCTTGAGCGCCGCTCCCGCGCGCCGCTTGGCGCGAGCCTCGAAGTAGCGGCCTGCGAGCAGGAAGGTGGTGACCACCGCCGCCACCTCGAGGTAGATCTCGTCGGTGCCGGCCCCTCGCTCCGGGATGAGCTCGAAATTCATCCGCATGCCGGGTTCGCCGGCGCCGAGGAAGAACAGGGCGACGATCGACCACCCCCACGCGGCCAGCACCCCCACGGAGATGAGCGTGTCCATCGTCGCGCTGCCGTGCTTGAGGTTGGCCCACGCCGCTCGGTGAAACGGCCAAGCGCCCCAGAGGACGACCGGTGTGGCGAGCTGGAGCGAGAGCCACTGCCAGTTCTCGAATTGGAGCGGGCCGATCATCGCGAGGGCGAGTACCGGCAGCGACAGAGCGGCCGAGAAGAGGAGGCGGCGGCGCAGTGGAGCGGTCTCGTCCGCCGCGGACTCATGCGCGGGAGCGTCGTTGCGCTCGGAGGGGAGCGCCGCCTCGTAGCCCGCGGCTTCGACGGCTTCCACCAACCGCTCGGGCTCCACGGCGCCGCGGTCGAAGGCGACCGTCGCGCGCTCGGTGGCGAAGTTCACCGTGGCCTCGACGCCGTCGATCCGGTTGAGCCTCCTCTCGATACGCATCGCGCACGACGCGCAGGTCATTCCCTCGATCGGGAGCTCGAGGCGTTCGGGGGTCGTGGCGCTCAAGGTGAGGCCTCGTAGCCCGCCTCGGCGATCGCCTCGCGGACGGCGGCGTCGCTGACACCCTCGCCGTGCACGACGACCCGCTTGACGTCCAGGTCGACATCGATCGCGCTGACACCGGTGACGCGCCCGACCTCCTCGGTCACCGCCGCCTTGCAGTGCCCGCAGCTCATGCCCTCGACGAGGTAGACCTGCTCGGTAGACGTGGACATTCCTCCAACCTCCATGCTGTTGTCGCTGTAGGAGAAGACCAAGCTAGCATACCCCCACCCGGTAGTGGTAGTTTTAACCTCATGGCAGACACCACCACACCTCCCACACGCGGATACACCGCAAGCAAGGACCAGCTGCTCGACCGCCTGCGTCGAGTCGAGGGCCAAGTTCGAGGCGTGCAGCGCATGGTCGAGGAAGACCGCTACTGCATCGACGTCCTCACCCAGATCAGCGCCGTTCAGGCCGCGCTCGACAAGGTCGCGCTCGGGCTGCTCGACGACCACACGCGAACCTGCGTGATCGGCGCGCAGGATCCCGGGCGGCGCGAGGAGCGCACCGGGGAGCTCATGGGCGCCGTCGGCCGGCTGATGCGCCGTGGGTGAGGCGCCGTGAGCGCGCTCACCCTGCTCTTCGTCCTCATCGCGCTCGTCGGCGCCCTCGCGGGGGCGGCGTATCTCGTCGTCCTCGCCCGGCACGGGCGCCGGACGACGCACCCCGGCGAGCAGGCGGCGTGGGTGCGCTACCACGTCCGCTACTACACCTTCGCGCTGCTCTTCATCGCCTTCGACATGGAGATGGCCTACATGTATCCGTGGGCCGTCGTCTTCCGGTCGCTCGGCTGGTTCGCCTACGCGGAGATCGGCTTCTTCCTCACCGTCCTGGGCCTGGGGATCCTCTACGCCTGGCGCGAGGGAGCGCTGAGGTGGTCGTGAGGCCGCTGCTGCCGGCCATCCTCGTGCCCGACGAGCAGGCGTGGACGATGGCGGGAGTCGACGTTCGGGCGGCCGGCTTCGAGGCCGCGGCGATCCCGGCGGCGGCGAGCGTCCTCGCCGGCCCCGCGCTGATTCCGGCCAGCCTGGTGGAGGCGCTGAGGGGGATGTGGGACCTCATGGGCGAGCCGCGTCGCCTCGAGGTCCTCGGCGACCCGTTCGCCGCCGGCGTGCCGCTCGCCCAGGTGCTCGAGGGGCACGCTGGGATGGACCACGGCGAGGACGCCGGGATGGACCACGGCGAGGACGCCGGGATGGACCACGGCGACATGATGGAGATCACCGGCGAGCCGAGCCGCGACGGCCTCGTGATGGAGGCCACCGACGTCACGCTGGGCCCGCTTTCGCCCGCGCTTCCCACCGGGCTCATGGCGGATCTCTCGCTTGACGGGGACGTCGTCGCATCGTGCCGCGTGCACGCGACGCTGGAGGCCCGCCGCGATGCGCTCGCCCCTCGCGCCTGGGCCGCGGCGACCGGCGACTCGGTCGCCGGCGAGCGGATCGTCGCCGTCGAGCTCGAGCGCGCGCTCAGCCACGCCGCGTGGTTACGACGCTTCGCGCAGCTCTTGGGCTGGCCGCTGCTCGCCGACCACGCGGGCGATGCCGTCGCTGCCCTCCTCGCCGAAGCCTCGGAGAGCATCGACTTCGACGCCGCCCGTCTGGCGCTCGAGGCGAGCCGCCGGCTCGTCGAAAGCCGTGCATTTCGCTCCCGCACCGCGGGGCGGGCGGTGATCGACGTGGCCGGAGCCCGTGCGCTCGGGCTCACCGGCCCGATCGCGAGGGCGTGCGGAGCGCCGGAGGATGCCCGCTGCCGGGACGCCGCCTACGCGGAGCTGGGCTTCGAGCCGGTCATCCGCGAGGCCGGCGACGCCGCCGCTCGTGCCGAGGTGCGTGCCGAGGAGGCGGTCGCGGCGGTGGATCTCGCGCAGGGGGCGCTCGGAGCCGAGCTTCCTGCCGGGCGGCGATGGACCGTCGAGGGGCCGCGGGGGGCCATCTGCGACGGGACCACGCCGGGCGCGGCCCAGGCCGTTGCCCTCGCGGGCGGCCTGGTCATAGGGCTCGAGTGGTCGGCGGCCCTCGCCGCCCTCGCCTCCTTCGACCTCTCGCCGTGGAAGGTGCGGCCAGATGCTCGTCGGGGCGCTCACACCGTCAGGACATCCCAAGGGGCCGCGCGATGAGCCGCGCGGGGGCGGACGGCGAGGCCGCGCGGTGAGCAACTGGACTCCCCTCGCGATCCTCGGGCTGGCGCTGGGAGGCGCCTGGGCGGTCGTCTGCATCGAGCAGGCGGTCGCGGGCGCGCGGGTGGCGCCGGCGCTCCTCATTCGCCGCGCCGCCGAGCAGCTGGGCCAGCCGCTCGCCGTCCCGGCCGGTCGCGACGCCTGGCTCTACCACCTCGCGCCGCCCCTGCTCCTCGTCGCCGCGGTGGTGGCGCTGGCGACGGTCCCCTGGGCACCCGGCTTCCGTGGGGTGGACCTCTCGACGGGCGCGATCCTCTTCTCGGCGGCGCTGGCCTACGTCACCCCGGCGGTGTTCATGGCCGGCTGGGGCGCGGGGGGGCCGCTCGCCGTCCTCGGCGGCTTTCGCTTCATCGCGCTCATGCTCGGCTTCGCGATGCCGCTGGCCATGGTCGTCACGGCGGTCGCGGCGCCCGCCGAATCGCTCCGGCCGGCGGCGATCGTTGAGGTCCAGCATGCGGTCCCGATGGTGGTCGTCCAGCCGCTCGCCGCAGCGCTCTTCGTGCCCGCGGCGATGGCGGTGGCGCTGCTGGCGCCCTTCGACCTTGCCACGGCGCCGACCGAGCTCGGGGGAGGAGCGTTCTCCCAGTACACGGGCCTTCACGCGGGATTGATCGCGCTGGCCCGGAAGATCCTCGTCCTCGCGGTCGCCGGCATGACCGCGGCACTGTTCCTCGCCGGCTGGCAGGGCCCGTTTCTTCCGCCGGCCATCTGGATGGCGCTGAAGACCGGCGCGGTCGTCGGCGGGATGCTGTGGGCCGGGCGGCGGCTTCCGCGCTTCGAGCTCGAACGGCTGCTCACCCTCGCGTGGGTCGTCGCGATCCCGGCGGCCCTCGGCGTGATCGTCCTCGCCGGCCTGATCACCCTTCTCTTCTACCGATGATCGACCTTGCGACAGTGATCGTGTCGCGGGGGTGCGGGGCGGCCGTGCGATGAGCGACCTCGCGACGGCCCTCGTCTTCTGGCCATCGGCGGCGATCATGCTCGTGACCGGGCTCTACGTGTTTCGCACGAGCTCGATGGCCCGTGCCGGCTTGCTCCTCCTCGCCTCGCTGGGCATCGAGGGGCTGATCTTCCTCTCTCTGGCCAGCGAGTTCCTGGGCGTGCTCCAGCTCCTGATGATGAGCGGGGAGATGGTGATCATGGTCTTCTTCATGGTCATGTTCATGGCCGACCCGGGGGGCCTGATGGGCATGGACATGACCCACGACAAGCGCCGGTCGGCCGCGGTGGCGGCGGGTGTCGCGGCGGCGCTGGGCGCCGTCGCGGTGGCGACCGACTGGCCGGGCGCGGTGGTCACCGGCGCGGCCCCCGACATCGAGCAGATCGGCTTCGAGGTGATGGGTCGCTCGATGCTGAGCTTCCTGTTCGCGGGGATGACGATCCTCTTCGCGATGGTCGGCGGGATCCTGCTGGCCAAGCACGGCGGGCGCCTCGGGATTCCGGCGCCGGCGGGCGAGCCGCGCGACGAGGAGGGGGCGGGAGCCATCGGATCCGCCCTGGCGGGCGGCGAGGCGGGCGTCGAGCCGGGCGTCGAGGGCGAACCGGAACACCCGAGCCACGGAAGCCACGCGCCGTGATCAGCCTCCCGGTCGTCCTCACCGCCGCCGCGCTGCTCTTCGCGATCGGCGTCTACGGTGCGCTCTCCCAGACCAACGCGATCATGGTGATCATGGGCATCGAGCTGATGCTCGGCGCCGCGATGCTCAACGCGGTCGGCTTCATGCGCTACGCGTGGCCCGACGCCGCGAGCGGCGCGTTCTTCGTGCTCGTCGTCATGACGCTGATGGCGGTCGAGGCCACGGTCGGCTTCGCGCTGGTCATCGCGGCCTTCCGCAACCGGCGCACGGCGGAGCTCGACGACCTCACGGAGTTGAAGGGATGAAGGGTGTGGAGCCAATAAGCCACGACGTTCGAGGAGCGATCGGTACGGACATGGAGAAGTCGGTCACGTGACCGGGGCGTTGCTCTGGGTGACCGTCGCCCTGCCCGCAGGCGCGGCCGCGGCCGCGCGGGTGGCCGGGCGACGTACCGGCTGGGTGGCGCTCGCGGGCGCGGGAGCTGCCGCGGTCCCCGCATGGGCGCTGCTCGTCGCGGCCGCCGGCGGCGGCGCCGCAAGCTCGACGTTCACCTGGCTGCCCGCCGCCGGCGGCGTGGACGTGGGCCTCCGCCTCGACCCGCTGGCCGCCGTCATGTCGGCCACGGTTGCGACCGTCGGGGTCGTGGTGGTGCTCCACGCGGGCGGCTACTTCGCGAACGACCCCCGGGCGCCGCACGCACTCGGCGGGCTGCTCGCCTTCCTGGCGGTCATGCAGGGCCTCGTCCTGGCCGACGGCTACCTCACCCTGCTGATCTTCTGGGAGCTTGTCGGGGCGCTGTCGGCGCGGCTCATCGCCTTCAACCGCGACGATCGCACGGCTGCGGCCGGAGCCGTGCGGGCGTTCCTGACGACCCGGGCGGCCGACCTGGGCTTCTACGTCGCGATCCTCGCCCTCTACGCAGGGGCGGGGACCCTCGCCTTCGGAGCGCAGCGCCCCGGCGGCGCGCTCGGCGCCTTGGTCGGGATCGGGCTCGTGCTGGCCGCGATGGGCAAGAGCGCGCAGGCGCCGCTGCAGACGTGGCTGGCGGGCGCGATGGCGGGGCCGACCCCGGTCTCTGCCCTGCTGCACTCGGCGACGATGGTGGCTGCGGGCGTCTACCTCCTGATCCGCTCGGACGCGCTGCTCGCCGGCTGGCCGCTCGAGGTCGCGGGATGGGTCGGCGCGATCACCGCGGTGGCCGGTGCCGCGGTCGCCCTCGCTCAGCGAGACCTCAAGCGCGTGCTCGCCGGGTCGACCACGAGCCAGCTCGGACTCATGTTCGTCGCCGCCGCGGCGGGCGCCCCCGCCGTCGCGCTGTTTCACCTCGTCGCCCACGCCGCGGGCAAGGCCGGCATGTTCCTGGCCACGGGGATCTTCCAGCACGAACGCGGGTCGACCGAGCTGGCCGATCTGCGCGGGGCCGGCCGCGACGATCGGGCCGCGTTCGCGGGCTTCGCGATCGGCGCCCTGTCGATCGCCGCCGTCCCGCCATTTGCGGCCTTCTGGAGCAAGGACGCGATCGTCGGAGCCGCAGAGGGCCATCCCGCCTGGGTCCTGCTCGTCCTGATCGCCGGGGCGGGAAGCGCGGCGTACCTGCTGCGGCCGGCGCTGGTCCTCGGCGGCGAGAGGCGCGCGCGAGGGAAAGGGAAGGTGGAGGGCGGCACAGAAGCGTCCTCGGTGGGTGCCCCCGGGGACCGAGCGGCTGTGGTGGGGCTCCCGGGCCGTGGTCGGATGCTGGTTGCGACGGCAGCCCTCGCCGTCGGCAGCGTCGCCCTCGGCGTGGTCGGCGCCCCGCTCGCGAACCTGCTCGACCTGCCCGTGCCGCAGGTCTCGCTCATGAGCGTCGCGCTCAGCCTCGCCGCGGTAGCGATCGGGGCGGGAGCCGTGCTCGTCGCGCTTCGCGCGCCGACGGCGCTCGCTCGTGCGGCCCTCAGGCAGCTCTATGCCTCAGAGCTCTTGCGCGCCGTCGTCCAGCGCCCCGCGCTCGCTGCCGCCGCGCTGCTCGACCGGGTCGACGCGCGCGGGGTCGATGCCGCGGTCGACGGCGTCGCCCGCGGCACCCTCCGCGCCGCCCGCTCCCAGCGCTGGGTCGAGGAGCGCGGGATCGACGCGGGCGTCGACGGCCTGGCGCGGCTCGTCGGCCGCGGCGGCGCCGGCACGTCGCGGCTCCAGACCGGCCGCCTCCACGAGTACCTCCGCGACACGGTTCTCGGGGCGGCCGCCGTCGGCGCCGTCGTCGCCCTGACCGCTCTCACGTAGCCGTGCCGACGCCGATTTTTGTCATCGTCGCCAGCGCTAGGCCATGCCGCTGCTGACCCTTGCCGTCACGATTCCGATCGCCGCGGCCGTGCTCGCGGCGGCGCTTCCCGCCCGGCTCGAGCGCGCGCCCCAGCGGATCGCGCTGGCCGCCTCGTTCCTCGCGCTCGCCTGTCTGCTGGCCACGTGGGCGCGCTTCGACCCCGATCGCGGGATGCAGCTCGTCGAGGAGGCGACGTGGATCCCGAGCCTCGACGTGGCCTGGCGCCTCGGAGTCGACGGGATGGCGCTGGCGCTGAGCGCGATGTCCGCGGTCCTCTTCGTGGCCAGCGCGATCTACGGGGTCGGCCCGCGGCCGCTGACCCGCGCGGCGGCGGCGCTGATCCTGCTGCTCGAGGGCGCGACGCTGGCGTTCTTCCTGGCGCAGGACTTCTTCCTGTTCTACGTGGCCTTCGACGTGAGCCTCGTCGCCATGTACTTCCTCATCGCCCTGTGGGGCGGTGAGCAGCGGCGCTACGCGGCGCTGAAGTTCTTCCTCTACACGCTCATCGGCTCGCTGCCCGTGCTGCTGGGGATCATCGCGCTGTTCCTGGCGTCCGAGCCCCAGACGTTCGACATGATCCGCCTCGCCGAGGAGGAGCCCTTCGCCGGCACCGGGGTCGGCGCGTCGCTGGTCTTCCTCGCCTTCCTGGTCGGCTTCGCGATCAAGACCCCGATCGTGCCCTTCCACACCTGGCTTCCGGCCGCTCACGTGGAGGCGCCCACGACCGGCAGCGTCCTGCTCGCCGGCGTCCTGCTCAAGCTCGGGACCTACGGCCTCGTGCGCGTCAACCTCCAGATGCTCCCCGACGCCTTTGCGAAGTACGCGCTGCCGGTCGCGCTGCTCGGGCTGCTCAGCGTCCTCTACGGCGCGCTGCTCGCGCTGGCCCAGTCCGATCTCAAGCGCCTCGTGGCCTACACGTCGGTCAACCACATGGGTTACGTCGTGATCGGCGTGGCCGCAGCGGCGGCGACCGGCATCTCATCGAAGGCCCGGGAGCTCGCCGTCGACGGGGCCGTGCTGCAGATGGTCGCGCACGGCCTCGTGACCGGGGCGCTGTTCTTCGTCGCCGGCTTCATTCAGACGCGCGCGCGCACGCGCGACCTCGGCCGCCTCGGCGGCCTGTTCGGGCCGATGCCCGTCTACGGGACCGCCACCGCGCTCGCGTTCTTCGCCTCGCTCGGGCTGCCGGGCCTCGCGCAGTTCCCCGCCGAGCTGCAGATCTTCCTCGGGACCTTCGAGGTCTATCCGGCGATAGCGGCGCTCGCCGCCGTGGGTATCGTCATCACCGCAGGCCTCTTCCTGCTCGCGCTCCAGCGGGCTTTCCTCGGGGAGACTCCCGAGCGCTGGCGCGGCCTGCCCGATCTCGGCACGCGCGAGCTGCTCGCGCTGGTGCCGCTGCTCGTCCTCGTCGTGGCGCTGGGGGTTTACCCGCGGCTCGTCCTCGACGTGATCTCCAGCGGCACCTGGCTGCTCGGCGGCGGGTGATCGGCGTGCGGATGACCGTCGCCGACATGAAGGAGATGGAGGAGCGGATGATCGCCGACCTCCCGTGGCTGTCGCCAATCGGGGCGCTCGCGCTCGGAGCGATCGTCTGCGTGGTCCTCGCGATCGTGCTGCCGCGCGGGCGGCAGGGCCTGGTCGGCGCCTGGGCGGCGGGCGCGCACCTGGCCGCCGCGGGGCTCGCCGCCGCGACGTGGCTCGACCGCGGCTTCAGGGTCACGATGGAGGGCATCTTCGTGGTCGACGGGCTCGCGCTCGTGCTCACCGGCCTCGTCGGCATCTCGGGTGCCCTGTGCATCGCGCTCGCGCGCCCCTCGCTCGCCGGAACCGACCGGGAGGGCGAGTTCTACGCCGTCCTCACCGCAGCCTCGCTGGCGGCGGCGGTGCTCGGCGCAGCGGCCGACGCCGCGCTGCTGGCAATCGCGCTCGGCCTCTCCAGCATCGCGTCCTTCGTCATGACCGGCTACCTGCGCGGCGCGCCTCGCAGCAACGAGGCCTCCCTGAAGTACTACGTCTACGGCACGGTCGCGGGGGCGACGATGGTCTACGGGCTGAGCTGGTGGTTCGGGCTGGCCGGATCGACCGACCTGCGCGTCGTGGGCGAGGCGCTGCGCGACGCGCCCGACGCGGCGGTGATCGCCTCCACGGTCCTCGTCGTCGCCGGACTGGCCTACCAGGCCTCGCTGGTGCCCTTCCACTTCTGGGCGCCCGACGCCTACGACGGCGCGCCGCTGCCGGTCGCGGCCTACCTTTCGGTGCTCTCCAAGCTCGCCGCCCTGGTCGCCCTGGCGCGCGTGCTCGCGCTCGCCCTTCCCGACGGCACGGCGGGATGGCCGACCGCCATCGCGCTGATCGCCGCGGCGACCATGACCTTGGGCAACCTCGCCGCCCTTCCCCAGCGAAACGTCGTTCGCCTGCTGGCCTACTCGTCGATCGCGCAGTCGGGCTACCTGCTGATGGGCGTCGCGGCACTCGAGGGATCGGACCAGGGCCTGCCCGCGCTCGTCTACTACGCGATCGCCTACGCGGCCACCAACCTGGCCGCCTTCGCCGTCGTGCTCGCGGTCGCGCGCGAGCGCCGCTCGGTCGACCTCGACGCCTTCCGGGGGCTGGGCCGCTCCCATCCCTGGTGGACCGCCGTGCTCGTCTTGTCCTTTCTATCGCTGCTGGGGCTGCCGCCGCTCGCCGGCTTCGTCGGAAAGCTCGAGGTCTTCCGGGCGGCGATCGACGCCGACCAGGCGTGGCTCGCGGTCGTCGCCGTGGTCAACACGGTGATCTCGCTCTACTACTACCTGCGCGTGATCGCGCCCGCCGTCCTCGATCCGCTGCCCCCCGGCCCCGCGCCGAGGGCGCTGCGAGGCGCGAGCCTTCCGATCGCCATCGCGCTGCTCGGCGCCGCCACCGTGGCCATCGGGGTCGGCGCCGAGCCCCTGCTCGACCTCGCCGACAGCTCCACCATGCTCATGCGAGGGGGCTGAGCCATGTGAGCTTGCCTGACGTGTCGCCGCCGGCGAGGCGCCGGGAGGTCGGAAGAGTCATGGGCTCTCGTCAGACGGCTGGTCCTCACGCGTCCTGCGGCGGCGCTCGCGCAGCTTGGCGATCCCCACCCCGACGACCAAAATGATGGCGGGTGCGGCGAAGCCTAGGCTCGAGACCCAGTCTGCGGTGTGGGCGAGGACCATGCGCCTCAGCCTCCTCGCGCTTGGGACAGCAGCCACAGCGCCAGGCTGGTGAAGCCGACCATCACCCCGAGCAGCCAGTACTGGGACCGCACCGCCTGGCGCGGGTCGGGGAAGACGACGAGGGCGCGGTCGTGGGCCAGCACGAGCGCGGCGACGTGGCCGGCGATCACGAAGCCGACTTGGAGATACCAGAAGGTCTGCGCGCCCAGTAAGCCGTAGTCGATCGTCCAGGCGGCGGTGCCGAAGAGATTCCAGCCCTCGCCGAGTGGGTCGGAGGCGAGGGGTGCGATCGCCTGGCCCTGGAACATCAGCAGGCTGACGTAGTGCGCGGCGACGTAGGCCAGCGCGATCGGGACGAGCGTGTGGGCAAAGCCGCGCGCGAGCTCGAGCGTGCTGCGCTGGCCGCCGACCGTCCGCGCGCCCGCCATCCCGAGCCAGTAGAAGCCGAGCATGACGACGACCGTGACGAGCAGGCCGAGGCCGAAGGTGACCTCCAACGAGGTCTGCGCCTTCCAGCCCAGGTCGCGAAAGGCGCCGTTGACCTTGAAGACGAGGCTCTGGCCTGTCCCGCCGGAGCTGAAGCCGTCGAAGGACACCGAGCCGATCATCACCGCGAGCAGGACTACGGTCCCCGGCAGCGCCTTGAACCCGGGGACCCCTGAGAGCAGCCTCCGAACGGCGATCTGCCGATCGCGCCGCTCGAAGATCGACAGACGCGCGAGCAAGCCGAAGTAGACACCGAACGCCTCCCCCCGCTCACACCAGCGCTCCACCCCGAACAGCGCCATGCCCAGGAAGGTGATCGCGCTGTAGACGACGGTTGCGATCGCCACCGTCGACGGATCGTCCCCCGCCTCGAGCACCAGCTCGAGGCAGGCAAAGCCGAAGAGCCCGGCGGCAGCGGGCCAGTACCCCAGCCAGCCCGGATACGCCAGCGGCTCGCTGCGCGAGATGCGCTGAACGGAGGCGCCGATCAGCCGCCCGACGGCGCGCCACGGGTTCACGGCGCCAAAGACGTCACCGAAGAGCACGGAGACAGGGACCAGACCCAGCCAAAAGGCCACGTAGACGAAGGTCGGAGCGAGATTGAGATCCGTGACGTCGATTCCGGCCAGGCCGCTGACGACGACGGCCAGGAGCAGCGCGACCCCGACCGCCCCGAGGATCCACTCCACGATGGCGCTGGTCAGCACGCGGCTCACTCCGACCGGGAGCGGCGCGAGCTCGTGCTCCTGGAGGCGCGGCTTGGGCCACAGGACGGCGAGCGCCACGAAGGACGCGATCAGCACCGCGGCGGCGCCCCACACGAACAGCCAGTCGGGGATGGGCAGATCCGTGCGCCCGACGAGGCCGTGCGCCCGGGCCGCCGAGGGCAGCAGGGCAAGTCCGGCCAGGGAAGCGCCCGCTGCGAGCGCCAGGCGAGCTCTCATGGCCGGACCTCGAGCTCGCCGATCTTCTCCCCGGCGTCCTCGAGCTCGATCTCGAAGATCCCCTCGATATCGGCGGTGAAGCTCAACGACACGGTCCGCCCGGCGGGGGCCTCCACGGTCCTGTCGTAGCCGTGGACGTGGATCTCGTCGTCGCGTTCGGATCGGGCGGTGAAGCGAACGGTCTCGCCCTTGGTGACCTCGATCGTCTGCGGATCGCCGGCGCGCGAGAGCAAGGGCTGCTCCTCGCCCCGTGCTCGCGGTCGATCCGGCGTATCGCGCTCGGGCGCGCCGGTCGTGGTCGTCTCGGATTGTCGGGGTGCGCCGCGGTCGCCGGCGTCGTCGTCACTGGAGGGCCGCAGCGCCACGAAGGCGGCCACCATGACCACGACGCCCGAGAGCAGCAGCGCGATGCGTGCGGTTGCGCTCATCGCGTCTCCTTGATTTCAGGCGGTGATTTGCGCCGGCTGGCCCGCGTGAGGCGGGCCGGGCGCCTGACTCAGCCCGGGAGGGGAGGGGCGCGCCCGGCGAGCAGGGCGGCCAGTGGAGCCAGGCGACGCGGGGAGGGCGCCCTCGGGGCGGGCATACGATCAGCGACCCTGCGCGCGGGACGCAGCCCGAGCGGGAGCCGGGCGGCGAGAGACCCTTCGCCGGCGCGCAGCGCCAGGGCGACCAGTAAGCCCCCGAGCGCGGCCAGTGGGATCGCGAGCCAGCCGCCCTCCTCGAAGATTCCAGCAAAGCCTCCGGCATGGCCGGGCGCCAGGATCCCCTCGAATGCCTCCTGGCCCACGTAGATGGCCAGGACGGCGACGGCGCAGGCGACCGTCGAAGAGCACAGCCCGCGTCCGGCGGCCTGCGATCGATCAGCCGGGCCGGCGAGGGCCCGGATGAGGACCTGAGCCAGCACGCCGGCGAAGGCCGCGGCCGCGAGCGGCGCTACTACGAGCAGGTAGGCGTGGCCCTGCTCGGCGAGCTCCTCGCCTGAGCGCTCGCCGAAGGCGAGCAGATAACGAAGGTGATGTACGGCCAGCGCCGCCACCCCCAGCCATACCGTCACGCGCAGCCAAGGTCCCCGAGCCATCGAGGTCAAATTCTAGCCCGGCTGCGACCGGGTTGTGCGAGCTCGACTACTACTTGCCGTCCTTCTTGGTGTCCTTCCCGTCGTTGTCCTTCTTGTCCTTCTTCTCTTTCTTGTCGGAGTCCTTCTTGTCCTTGTCGTCGTTGCTGGATACCGCGATGGCGAAGGAGGCGATGGAGATCACGATGACAAGGCCTCCGAGGGCCAGGCCGGCCGTGGTGCGTCCGTCGCTGCGGCCCGCGCGGCGGTCGAGAACGGCCAGAATGGTCGCTGCGATCCCCAGCAGCCTGGCGTGGTCCATGGATCGGTGCCCTGGCTTCGAGCCTGATCTTCGGCGCAGCCCACGCGCTCGGCAGCGATCTCGCCGTTCTGCCGGTACTTGCGATGTCCGGCTTCGTCTTTGCGCTGGTCTACTGGTTCACCGGGTCGCTGGTGCCTGCGGTCGCTCTGCACTCGCTCAACAACGGCACCCCGCCGCGCGAGCCCGAGGCGGCTACGGTCGGTCGGCGGACTGCGGAGTACGGCCGTCAGTGCTCGCCCGCTTGGGGAGGCCGGCGGCGGGCCTTTCGCTGCGCCTGCGCTGTCTTGGTGGTGCGACGGCGCTTGCGTGAGGCTGCCGTCGGCTTGGTCGGGCGTCGTCGGGGGGCGACGGTGAGCGCGCTTGCGAGCTTCGATCGCAGGCGCTCGAGGGCGAGCTCGCGGTTGCGGGCCTGGCTGCGGTGATCCTGGGCGGTCGCCGCCACCCGGGGCCCGAGCCGCTCGACGATCCTCCTCTTCTGGAGGTCGGACAGCGCCTGGGAGGCCGAGACCTCGAAGACGGCCTCCACGCGTGAGGCGGTCACGTTGGCGTGCTGGCCCCCCGGGCCCGAGGACCGGCTCGTGCGCAGCTCGACCTCGCGCAGGGGAAGGCGCACGTGCGCGGTGACGGGCATCGGGTCCTCCATCCGCCCAACGCTACCCCCCGAGGGACCACCCCGAAGTGGGCCGAGGCGACTGACCGCCCTGTCAAGATCTCGCGCGCCTTGCGACCCCTCCGTGCTCTCGTAGCGGCAGCCGTCGCCCTCGCGATCGCGGCGCCGCCCGCCGGTGCCGTCACCCGATACATCTTCACCGTAGCCGGGAACGGAGCCGCCGCCTACGGAGGCGACGGCGGTCGCGCCACGAAGGCTTCGGTCGATCTCCCGCGGGAGATAGCGCCCCTTCCCGGCGGCGGCTTCCTGGTGGCCGAGACCAACAGCAACGTCGTCCGGCGGGTGCTCACCGACGGGACCATCCGCACGGTCGCCGGCGATGGCCTCAAGACCTTCGGCGGCGACGGCGGCCCGGCGACGAGC
>JBBPZA010000104.1:0-50437 GCA_038199375.1 Solirubrobacterales bacterium
GCCGCGCCATCCAGAGCTGCGCTACGTGATCGTGGGCGACGGACCCGAGCGTGAGGCCGTGCATCGGGTCGCGGAGGAGCAGGGCGTGGCGGATCGCGTCGAGCTGCGCGGCGAGCTTGCCCACGATGCCGCGATGCGCGAAGCACGGGCCGGCACCGTCTTCGTCCTTCCCAGCGTGCAGGAGGCCTTCGGGGTCGCCTACGTGGAGGCGATGGCCGGCGGGGTCCCCGCAGTCGGCTGCCAGGGGGAGGACGGCCCCGAGGAGCTCGCAGCGGCGGGCGGGGGCATGGCGCTCGTTCCCCCGCGCGATCCGTCCGCGCTGGCCGCGGCGCTCGACGGGCTGCTGGGCGACGAGCGCGCCCGGCGCGAGCTCGGGGGCCAGGCCCGCGCGACCGTCGAGCGGGGCTTCACCTGGAAGCGCTGCGGCCAGGACACGGTCGAGGCCTACGAGGCGGCAGTGCGGCGATGACGATCCTCGGCCGGGCGATGCCTCATACCGCCGAGCGGCAGGCCCGGCACGGCCTCGGACATCGCGACTCGGGCGGTACCAGAGCCCGGAAGCACGGCAAGTGAAGGATTTGGTAGCCGATGGGGCATCAAATCCTTCAGCGAGGCCAGTCTTGCAACATGCGGTCATGGCCCCGGAAGGTGACCCGTTCGTGACGGTTTCGACGACCGCGCGGAGCTGGGGCGGCGCTGCGATGCAAGATCCGGGGCCCTCCACCTCTGCGGCAGCGCGGCCCTTGACCGATCAGCGGCCCGTGCTCCTTGTGACGGGCCATGCTCCGCCCTCGCGCCTGGCGCCCTTCGGTGAGCTGCACGCGCGCGAGGAGGTCGTCTTCGCGCTGTTCGGCGGGCGGGCGATCCACGCGATGGCGGGCGCGGAGCGACTGCCGTTCCCTCATCTGCGCCCTACCCAGCGCGGGGTAGGGCGGCTGGCGGCGTCGGGGCGATTCCGCGCGGTCGTGTGCGGGACGGGCGGGCGGCTGGCGCTGCCGGCGGCCTACGCGGGAGCGCGTCGCGCCGGGGTTCCCTTCGTCCTGTGGGCGTCGATCTGGTCGCACCCGCGAAGCCTCGCGGGTGCCGCGGGCTACCTGCCCCTGCGCCACGTCTACCGCCACGCCGACGCCGTGACGACCTACGGGCCGCACGTGAGCTGCTACGTCAGGGCCAAGGGGGCCCGCAACGTGCACGAGGCGCCCCAAGCGGTGGACAACGAGCGCTGGAGCTCTGCGGCGGCGGCGCCGGCTCGGCTGGCGCCGTTCCAGATCCTGTTTGTCGGCCGCGCATCGAGGGAAAAGGGCGTGCAGGTGCTGTGCAGGGCCTGGCACGCTTCAGGCCTCGCAGCGCCACACGCCGCGCTGGTCCTGGTTGGCGGCGGCCCAGACCGTTCTCGGTCCGTCGCCACCAGCGCGGTGCACTCGGGAAAAGCAGCGGCCGGAGCGGCGGAGGCGGCCGCGGGCGGGAGCGCCGACGACGAGCGTCCAGCGGCTGCCCCGGCGAGCGGGATCGTCGCCGTCGGCGAGGTCGGGGCGCAGGAGCTGCGCAACTTCTATGCGGGATCCGACGTTGTCGCCATACCTTCGGTCCCGACCGCCACGATCCGCGAGACCTGGAGCCTCGTCGCCAACGAAGCCATGAACCAGAGCATCCCCGTCATCGCCTCAGACGCCGTCGGCGCCGCCGCCGGTGGACTCGTGCGCCACGAGCGCAACGGGCTCGTCGTCCCCGCCGGAGACGCGGCGGCGCTCGCTCGCGCGCTCAGGAGGCTGCACGACCAGCCCGACCTGTGCCGCCGGCTGGGCGCCGCGGCGAGGATCGACGTCGAGCCCTACACCGCACAGGCCTGGGCCGCGGGGGTCTCGCGGGCGCTGGCAACCGTCGGGGCGAGCAGGGCGGGCTTGGTACCTTGACGCTCGAGCGCCACCGGGGCGCAGGGCCCCCGCTCATCTCCATGCGCATCAAGACCGCGATCATCGGCGTGCTTCTCGCCTGCCTGCTCGCGCCCGCCGCGGCGGGCGCGGCCTCGACCGACGAGGTCCTGCGCGACTGCGCCGACGGCCAGCTCGAGGGGGACTACTCGCGTAAGGAGATCGAGAAGGCCCGCAAGAACATCCCCGGAGACCTCGACGAGTACAGCGACTGTCGCGGAGCGCTCGCGGGGGCGCGGATCGACGTCACCGCGGGCAGGGGCAAGGGAAAGGACCAGGCTGGGTCCGGTGGCGGCGCCGGCAGCGCAGGTGGGGGCTCAACCGGGAGCGCCACCCCCTCGAACGCGGGCAACACGGAGAACCCCGACCCTCAGACTCCGGCCGAGGCAGCGGCCGTGAAGGCCGCGACGGGGCGCAAGGGCGGGGGCATCCCCGTACGCCTGGACTCAGGGTCCGCGATCACGCCCGGTAGGACCGGCGTCACGGAATCGGACTTCCGCCGGTCGGTTCCCGCCCCGCTGCTCGTCGTCCTCATCCTGCTCGGGACCATCGCCCTCGTCGGCGGGGTCCTGGCGACGCGGGCCCGTGTCTTCACAAACCGTCTCGGTTAGGCCGCCGCCGGCCCGTCAGGCGATCGCGCTGCCCCGTGTGGGCACGCAGACGCTGCTGACCCTGCTCTTCGGCGGCGCGCTGTCGGCGGTGGCCTTCGGCGCCGAGGGCGGGCTGCAGATCGGGCGTACCACCGTCGTCGAGATGGCGGCCACCCTGGCCGGGGCCGGGCTCGCCGCCGCGGCGCTCGTGGTGGCGCCGCTTCGCAGTCGCTTCTGGGGCGGGGCGACCCTCGCCGCGCTCATCGCCCTGGCGGTGTGGACGGCCGTCTCGGTGAGCTGGTCCGTCCAACCCGCGGACTCCTGGATCGAGGCCAACAGGACGATCAGCTACGTCGCGGTGTTCGCCGGCGGCCTGGGCCTCGCCCGCATCGCGCCGGCGCAGTGGCCGGCGCTGCTGGGCGGCGTGGTCCTCGCCTGCTTCGTCGTGTGCGGCTATGGACTGCTGACCAAGGTCTTTCCGGGGGCGTTCAGCCCCACCGAGTTCTACGCGCGGCTGCGCGAGCCCTACGACTACTGGAACGCCATCGGCCTGATGGGCGCCCTGGGCGTTCCCGCGTGCCTGTGGCTGGGCACGCGGCGGGAGGGGCATGGAGCGGTGAACGCGCTGGCCTTCCCGGTCCTCGGCCTGCTCATCGTCACGCTGATGATCTCCTACTCACGCGGCTCGCTCGCCGCGATCGTGGTGGGGCTGGCCGTCTGGTTCGCGCTCGTCCCGCTGCGGCTGCGCGGGGTCCTGGTCCTCGCCGTGAGCGCCGTCCCGGCCGGGCTGGTCACCGCGTGGGCGTTTCGCCGCGAGGCGCTCATCCGCGACAACGTGATCGTCCCCGTCCGAGCCGACGCCGGGCACGAGCTCGGAGTCCTTCTGGTCCTCATGCTCATCGTGCTGCTCCTCGGCGGGCTCGCGGCCAGCTACGCGCAGGCCCGGCGACCGCTGACCGGCGAGGCGCGACTCAAGGCCGGCCGCTGGGTCGGAGTGCTCGTCGCGCTCCTGCCCCTCGCGGGGATCGTCGCACTGACCCTGAGCGACCGCGGCCTGGGCGGCAGCATCTCGAAGACCTGGAGCACGTTCACCGACCCCGACGCAGACCCGCCCTCCAACGACCCCGGGCGGCTGACCGCGGCGGGAAGCGTTCGCGCCCGCTACTGGCGCGACGGCCTGAAGATCTACCAGAGCCAGCAGGCGATCGGCAACGGCGCGGGCGCCTATGCCACGGCCCGCTTGCGCGTTCGCAAGGACACCGCCAGCGTGCGCCACGCACACGGCTACTGGGCCCAGACGCTCGCCGACCTGGGCGTCATCGGCCTCTTGATCAGCTTGACCGCGGTGGCCGCCTGGCTGGGGGCGACGGCCCGCGCGATCGGGCTCGGGACGGGGCGCAGTGACGGAAGCCGGGCGCCCCCGGGCGACGCCGAGCGCGTCGGCCTGGTCACCCTCGCGGTGACCGCGCTCGTCTTCGGGATCCACTCGCTCGTCGACTGGTCGTGGTTCATCCCCGGGACGGCCATGCTCGGGATCCTGTGCGCCGCCTGGGTCGCCGGGCGCGGGCCCGCCTTCCAGGCCATGCTGCCCGCGGCGACCGGCCGCGAACGCGCCCTTCGCATCACCTCCGGGGCGGCGGTGGGCGTGGTGGCGCTGGTGATCGTGTGGGCAATGTGGCAGCCGCTGCGGTCGATCAGCGCCGGCAACGAGGCGCTGGACCTCGTTGAGAGCGGACGCTTCTCCGAGGCGCGCGAGAAGGCGAAGCAGGCCGCCGACCTCAACCCGCTGGCCATCGAGCCGCTCTTGGAGCTCTCCGCCGTCGAGGAGGCGTCGGGTCGCGGGCGCCAGGCGCGCAAGGCGCTGGGAGACGCGGTCCGCCTCCAGCCGGCCAATCCTGCCGCGTGGACCCGCCTGTCGATCTTCGAGCTCCGTGCAGGCGAGCCCGACCGTGCGCTCACCGCGGCTCGCGCGGCGCTCTACCTGGATCCGCTCTCGCCCCAGACCCGTCGTATCCTCCTGCGCGCGTTCCGGTCCACCCAGCAACCCGGCACGCCGGCGACGACGGCGCCCGCCGGGACTCCCGCTCCGGCCGGCGTCCCGCCCGCCGGAGCTCCGGGAGCCAAGCCCGGCCCCTCGCCGCCGAACCCGGCGCCCGGCGGCACCCCGACGCCTGAGGCCGAGCCTGCCCCGAAGAGCAGACCATGACTTGCACCTTGATCCCCATCAGAACGGAGAATCGGCCCTGAGGCCTCGTACACCCATGACCGCAATGAACGCCACGACCGCAACCCGCCTCCCCGCTCAGGGTTGGAGGGCGAGGATGCCGCGACCATTCCTCCCCGCTCTCGCCGTCCTCGCCGCCGCCGTCGCGGTGCTCGTGTCGGCCCCGATGGCCGGAGCCTCGCCGACCCAGGAGACCCAGTTCCAGGACGACCCGATGCTCGTCTACAAGCCCGCCGACGAGGTTTCTCGAACGCTGGACGAGATCCGCGCGTTCGGAGTAGACCGCATCCGCGTGTCGATCTTCTGGCTGGCCGTGGCTCCCTCCGTGACCTCGCCGACGAAGCCCGAGGGCTTCGACGGCTCCAACCCGGCCGCCTACCCGCGCAGCGCCTGGAAGCGCTACGACACCATCGTCCGCCTCGCGGCGGCCAAGGGCCTCAAGGTCAACTTCGAGGTCATGCCGCCCGCGCCCGCGTGGGCGACGGGCGACCCCGGGGCGCGGGCCGATCTCAAGGCGACCTGGAATCCCTCCCCCGAGGAGTTCGGGGCCTTCACCACGGCGGTCGGGCGCCGCTACGACGGCACCTACGACCCCTGCGGCAAGGATCCCTACTGCGACCCGCTCGGGCTGGCCGGCGACGTGCCCGCCGGCGGGCCGCTGCCACGGGTGAACTTCTGGTCGATCTGGAACGAGCCCAACCAGTCGGGCTGGCTGACGCCTCAGAACGCGGGCGGCGTGCCCAGCTCGCCGCGGATCTACCGGTCGCTGGTCAAGGCCTCCTTCGCCGCCCTGGTCGCCTCCGGCCACGCCCCGCCCAAGGACAGGATCCTCATCGGCGAGCTCGCTCCCAAGGGCCAGAAGGGCAAGGGCGTCTCCGACAACGTCAAGCCGCTGGTCTTCGTCCGTGGGCTCTACTGCGTGGACGCCAAGCTGCGCCCGCTGCGCGGCGCCTCGGCGGCGGTGATGGGCTGCCCGCAGAGCGGTCAGCGCCGGGCGTTCGTCAACGACAACCCGGGGCTGTTCCTGGCCGGCGGCTTCGGGCACCACCCCTACGCGCTGCTCGAGCCGCCGAGCAAGGGATCGCTCGACAAGGACTACGTCGTCCTCGCCGATCTGCCCCGGCTCACGAAGACGCTCGACCGCATCTTCTCCGCCTACGGACGGCCCCGCAAGCGCCGGCTTCCGATCTACCTGACCGAGTACGGCTACCAGACCAAGCCGCCCGATCCCTTCGGGGTCAGCCCCTCGCGCCAGGCGGCCTACCTCAACGAGGCCGAGTACCTCGCCTATCGCAACAAGCGCGTCGTGCAGTTCTCGCAGTTCCTGCTCGTCGACGACGGCCCGGTCCTCTCCGAGCCCGTGGGCTCCCCGCGGTACTGGGGGAACTTCCAGACGGGGCTGATCGGGCTCGACGGCCTGCGCAAGCCGGCCTACGCCGCCTTCCGGCTGCCCTTCCACGTGCCCAGAACCCGCGACCGCGGTGGGCGCTTCGCGGTATGGGGAGCGCTGCGAAGGGTGCCCAACGCTTCGGCTCGGCGCGCGCGGGTCGAGTACCGGCGCGGAACGCGCGGCGCCTTCACGGCGCTGCGGACCCTCAAGGCGCGCGGCGCGCGCGGCTTCATCACCGGAACCGTGCGAGTCCCAGCCTCCGGTCAGCTGCGCCTCGCGTGGACGAGCCCGAGCGGCGAGGTCGTGCTCAGCCGGGCGATCGCCGTGCGAAAGGGGTAGTCGCGACCCGTGCCGGCCCTCACCTGCGCTGAATCAGGGCCACGAAGGGCAAGGGGTCGAGGCGGCCTCCGCTGAGGCCCCCTAGGAAGACCGGCATCGGGGCCGGTGCCCGGTAGCGGATCAGGGCGTAGGTTCGCGTGCGCGTGCGCTGTACTTCGGCGAACCCCGGCGCCAGGAAGCCCGGCGCGGTGCCCGGGGGTTGGGCATTGGTGGCCAGCTTCTCCTTCTCGCTCGATCGCACGCTGAGCATCACCACCTCGCCCACGGGCACGCCGTCCTGCTTGAGCAGGAAGGCGTCGGGGAGATAGACCTGGAGGGGCTTGCGCCCCGCCGCCGCCGGCGTGACGACCAGCGCGCGGCCGCCGGGAGGAACCGGCCCGACAGCTGCTGCGGCGCCGCGCCAGTCCGCACGGGTCTGCAGAAGCGGGTCGGCCGCGACGGCGACGACGACGCCGATCCAGATCAGGCACAGCGCCGCCGCAACCGCCGGCCCCGCTCGGCGGGCGCGCGGCGCAGCGCACCCCGCGGCCAGGCAGATCGCGAGCGGGACGAGCCCGGCGACCTCGTAGCGGGCGCTGACGTAGTCCAAGCCGGCGAGCGCGAGGAGGAACGGGACGACCAGCGTGGCGATCCCGGCGACGGCGGCGGGAGCGAGGCGGTCGCGCTCCCCCGCCGGCCGCAGAAAGAGCAGCGCCACCCCTGCCAGCGCGAGGGCGAGGCAGACCACGGCGAGCGCGTTCTCCGCCGGCGCGTCGAAGCCGACCGCGAACTGCTTGGGCACCTGCAGGGTGCGAAGCACGGTGGATGACTCCTCGGCGAGCGGCACCGCGAGCCGGTTGGAGCTCTGGGCCACGGCGAGCGGCGCGAGCGCGGCGCCGGCCGCGAAGATCGGCAGGGCGGCCAGCGCCACCCGACGGCGCGCACGGGGGGCCGCGAACAGCATCCACCCCAGCTGCGCGGCGATCATCAGCGCCGCGTAGTAATGGGTGGCCAGGGCGAGCGCGGAGACGATCCCCCAGGCCGTGAGCGTGGAGGTCCGTCGCTCGTCGAGCCACACGACGAAGAAGTAGAAGGCGATCGTGCACAGGAGGACCATCAGCGCGTAGGCGCGCGCCTCCTGGGCGAACCACACGAGGAAGGGATTGAAGCCGAGGAACGCCGCGGCGATCACTCCGGTCCGGCGGTCGACGAGACGCGCCGCGGCCGCGGCGCCGAATGGCACGGTGGCGATTCCGCACAGGGCGGAGAGCGACCGGACGCCCATCTCCCCCGTCCCGAAGACCTTCGCCCACCCCCAGGCCAGGACGTAGTAGAGCGGCGGCGTCGACTCGGTCTCGGGGATGAGCTCGAGGGCGTGCCCGAAGGGGGCCTTGAGAATGAGGACCGTGAAGGCCTCGTCGAGCCAGTAGCTCGAGGAGTCGAGCACCGCGAAGCGCAGCGCCGCGGCCGCCGCGGTGATCGCGAGGAGCCAGCGCACGTGGGGCTCGCGCAGCGCGGCGGCGGCTCCCGCCGCGGGCGTCACGCGGCCGCGGGCGCCGGGGGCGGTGGCGCGTCGGCGTCGACGAGCTCCTCCGGGAGGCGGCCCGGGCGGCCCGCCTCCCACACCGACCGCAGGAGCGCCTCGTACTCGTCGGCGACCGCATCCCACGAGTAGCGCTTGGCGCGCTCGAGTGCCCGTTCGCGGTAGCGCTCGACGGTCTCGGGATCGTCGAGCAGCGCCTCGAGCTTGAGGGTGAGGTCGTCGGCTCCCCCGGCGCCGGAGAAGTAGAGCCCGGCGTCGCCGACGGTCTCCGCATTGGGCGCGTGGTCGTTGACCAGCACGCAGTTGCCCGCACAGAGCGCCTCGAGGATCACCGGGTGGGTCCCGCCGACCTCGGTGGGCGCGCAGAAGAGGTAGGCGTGGCGCTGGAGCTCCCAGTAGCTGCGGCCGAACACGTATCCGGGGAACACCACGCGCGGGTCGGCGGTGCGCATGACCTCCTTGATGTAGTCGTCGGCGTAGGGGGCGCCGCCGACGACGACGAGCTTCATCCCGCGCGCGCGTGCCGCGGAGATGCGCGAGAAGGCCTCGACGAGGATGTGCGGGTTGTTCTCAGGCTCCAGCCGACCGACGAAGAGCACGTAGCTGCGAGGCTCGAGCCCGAGGCGCTCGAGGGCCTCCGTCCCGTCGTGCCCGGGATCGCTGACGCCGTAGGGGACGACGCCGATGCGCTCCCCGTAGCGGCGCTCGAAGACCTCGGCGACCGCGTGGGAGTCGGTGATCGTCACGTCGGCCCACCTGGGCGCCGTGCGCTCCGCGAAGCGCAGGTAGGCCTTGGCGAGCGCGGGCCACTTGCGGCGTGCGGAGTCCAGCCCGTCGACGTTGATGACCGTCGGGATCCCGGCGCCCCGGGTGATCAGGCACATCGGGCTGTTGCCGGCGATGAACACCAGCGCCGCGTCGGGCCGCTCGACCCGGCCCGCGTGCACCGCGGAGAGGAAGGTGTGGACGAAGGTGTCGAGATACTTGTTGCGCACGGTGGGAAGGTGGACCAGCCGGGCGCCCGCGTGCTCGGTCAGGCGCCGCGGGACCACGTGGGGGCGGCAGTAGACGACGACCTCGTGGCCGCGCGCGGTCAGCCGGCCGGCGAGCTGCTCGGCGGCCGTCTCGAAGCCGCTGTATGAGGCGGGGATCCCGCGGGTTCCGAGGATGGCGATCTTCATCGGCGGTCGCGCGCCACCGTATACGCCGCGACATGCGCCCGCGCCGAGCGCTCCCAGGAGAACGCCTGCGCGCGGGTGCGGCCCTGCTCGCCGTCGGGGGGTGCGAGCATCGCGGCGGCGAAGGCATCGGGGTCGCGGGGGTCGAGGAGCGCCGCCGCGCCGCCGGCGAGCTCGGCGACCCCGGCGCTTGAGCCCGCGATCACCGGGGTGCCCGCCCGCATCGCCTCGAGGACGGTGAGCCCGAAGCCCTCGTGGAGGCTGGGGTGGATGAGCGCGGCGGCGGCCGCCAGCAGTCGCGGGAGGTCGGGCTCGGGGTCGTGGATCACGCCGGCCGCCTTCGCGCGCGCTGGGCCGGGCAACACGAGAGGAAGCGCGGCGGCGGAGGAGGGGCGCGCTCGGCCGGCCATCACCAGGGGCAGCGCGACGGCGCCGGCGCGCGAGCGGTAGGCGCGGTAGGCGGCGGCGAGCATCGGGAGGTTCTTGCGCGGCTCGTCGTCGCCGACGTAGAGGAAATGCGACGGGTCGGGGGCGCGGGGGAGCGGCTCGTCGAGCTGGCCCGGCCCGTGCGGCGCGACGTGGAGCGTCTCCGCTGGGATATCCCATCGGCTCTTGACGTCCAGCGCGGTCACGTGCGACGGGCAGATGACCGCCCCCGCGCGGCGCGCGGCCCGTCGATGCGCACGACGAGCCCAGGCGCGGTAGCGCGGGTCGAAGGTCCAGGGAAGGCGCTCGAAGGCGAGGTCGTGGACCGTTACGACCTGCGGGCAGGGCGAGCGAGGGGCGAAGGCGGGGAGGGGATGGTGGAGCACGTCGGCGCGGTGCTCCCGGGCCAGGCGCGGGAGCTCGACCGCGGTCCACCACTCGTCGACGGCGTAGTTGGCGGCGCTCCGCGAGCCGCCGCCGCCGGGGTCGCGACGGCGAGCGTTGCTTGCCTCGATCACGTCGACCTCCAGCGCACGCAGCGCCCGAACGAGCTCGACCAGATAGATGCCGGTCCCGGTCGGCCCGCGACGGGCGAAGGTCGTGTCGATCAGGACGCGCACCAGGCTCAGGCGACGACGAAGCGCGCGCGGCGCGCCTCGGCGAGCAGCGTCGCGCGCAGGAGCGGCGGCCCACCGAGCGTCGAGAGCGAGACGTCCTCGAAGCCGAAGTCGAGCAGGAGCTCGCGCAGCGCCGGGCGGGTGTAGAAGCGTAGGTGGGGCCCGCGGGGGTCGAAGTGCTCCTCGTGGCGGGCCAGCGCGAGGGCTGCCGTCTTCACCCGGCCATGATAAGGAGTGCTCAGCAGCAGCCGCCCTCCCGAGCGCAGCACCCGCCGCACCTTCGACAGCCACGCCGCGGTGTCGGCGACGTGCTCGATCACCTCCCCGGCCCACACGACGTCGACGCTCGAGTCCTCGAGCGCAAGCTCGCCGTCGGCCTCGACGCGGCGGACGTCGAGGCCGGGATGGCGCTCGCGGGCGAGCCTGACGGCGACCGGCGATGAGTCCAGCGCGACGACCTCGCAGCCGACCCCCTGAAGCGCGGCGGCGAAGTGGCCGAGCCCGGCCCCGAGGTCGGCGACGCGCTCGCCCGAGACCACCCGGGCGAGCAGCCACGCGCGCCGTTGCGCGAAGCGGTCTGGCTCCGCGTCCGGCGGCGCCGCCTGCCAGGCGGCATCGTCCAGAGAGGCGGCCGAGTCGCGCGCCGCCGGGGGGGCGGCATCGTCGCGGGAGCTCATCGCCTCCCCCACCACTTCCCGGCCAGGCGCGCCGCCCTGCGCGGGTCGAGCCGCGCGCGGGCCGGGGAGCGGTGGCCCCCCTGGTCAGACCACCATTCGCGTGCGAGGTCGTGAACCCCGTAGGGCGGCAGGTCGAGGAACGCCGCGAAGCCGGCGTGCTCGCGACGGTAGCGCTCGAAGCAGACGGGGAGCGGGTCGCGGGAGTGATCGTGGTCGACGACGAGCGCGGGATCGAGCACGCATACGTGCCCCTCGCCAAGCGCCCACCGCGACCACTCGCGGTCCTCGGAGCCCGGCAGGTCCTCGCGGAACGGCCTCCGCTCCCAGAGGCTCGCGCGAAAGCCACCCGCGCCGCTGGAGTAGCCCCAGAACGGCCACGCCTCCAGCCGTGCGAGGTCCTGGCGAACCGGACCGCGAAGAGACCGGAAGCGCTCGTCGACCGCCTCCCCGCTCGCGCAGGCGACCGCGGGATCGTCGAAGTGGGAGACCATGCGTTCGAGCCACTCCGGCGAGCGGGGAAACGCGTGGGCGGAGAGGGCGACCACGACAGGCGCCTGCCGCGCGCGCGGGGCGCCGCCGGTGGCGCGGGCGAGCGACGAGCCGGCAGGGTAGGGCGTCCGCGCGGCGCGGACGCCGACGTTGAGGGAGCCGCCGAAGCTGAATTCGCCCGCCGGCAGCTCGACGACGTGCGCGCCGCGCGCTCGGGCGATCGCCTGCGTGCCGTCCGACGATCCCGAGTCCACCACCACGACCTCGTGGGCGACCGTCTGGGCGGCGAGGAGGTCGAGCGTCCTGCCGATCGACCTCGCCTCGTCGCGGGCGCGGATGATCACGCTCGCTCGCACCCGATGCAACGTAGCGGCTCGGAGGGTAGGGATTCGCGTATGTGCGGACGGTGAGGCTCGACGCGCGCTATGGTCGCCGCTGCATGTCCCCCGGTCGCCTGCTCGCGGTCGCCCCGGTCGATCATCCGGGCGGCGCGGAGATCCACTTGCTGCGTCTTCTGGCCGGCCTGCGCGAGCGCGGATGGCAGACGACGCTGACCACGCCCGGCGTGGGACCGATGCGCTCCGCGGCGCTCGAGGCCGGCCACGGGTGGCACCCGCTCGCGGTCGGCGGCCTCGCGCGCTTCACCGGCGGGCGGGCCGTCTCGTCGTGGCCGCGCGTGCGCCGGCTTGCGCATGGGACAGACGTGGTCTATCTCAACGGAACGGTCTGCGGGCGCCTGCTTCCCGCCCTGCGCGGGACGCGCGCGCGCCGGGTGCTCCACGTCCACGACATGGTCGGCCGGGTCCCGCGCTTCTGGCGTGCCGCCGACGTCGTCCTGGCCGACTCGCGGGCGGTTGCTCACCGGCTCGAGCCGCTGGCCTCGGAGGTCGTCTACGGGCCGATCGACCCCGAGCCGCCCGACGTGGCGCCGCCGTGGCCCGCCGGCGACGGACCCGTCGTCGGCTTCGTCGGCCGCATCGAGCCGCGCAAGGGGCCGCTGGACCTCGTCCGCGCGGCGCCCGCCATCCGCGCGGCGGTCCCGGACGTCCGCGTGGTGGTCGTGGGCGACGACCCCTACGGCTCCGATCCGGAGTACCTCCGCGCCGTCCGCGAGGCGCCCGGGGTCGAGCACTACGGGTGGGTCGAAGGCGCCGCCGGCCTGCTTTGCCGGCTCGACGTGCTCGTCCTTCCCACCTATCAGGAGCCCTTCGGGACGATCCTCGCGGAGGCGATGGCGGTGGGAACGCCGGTCGTCGCCACCCGGGTGGACGGGCTGCCCGAGGTCGTCGAGGACGGCGTGACCGGAGCGCTCGTCGAACCCGGCGCCCCGGAGGAGCTCGCGAGAGCGATCGTCGGCGTCCTGGCGCGCCGCGACGAGCTCGGGGCCGCGGCGCGCGAACGGGCACGCCGTTTTCACACCGGGCCTTATGTGGACCGCGTCGAGGCGCTGATCGCGGCGCCCGCGGCGCGAGCGACGCCGCGCCCGGCGCCTGCCGCTCGCGGGCAGGTCGCCCGATGAGGCTCGTGGGCGGCGGAGAGGGTCACGGCCGCGGAGAAGGCAACGGCCGCGCCGAAGGCAACGGCCGCGGGAAGGACAGCGGCGGAGGAGAGGGCCCCGGCCGGTGGGAGGGTCACGCCCGCGGCCCGGCGGCTGTGGCCGACCGAGGGCGGGCCGACCAACCGGACGGCGGGCTCCACGTCGCGTTCGACGGCCGCCCCAAGGCCGACCAGCGCGGAATCGGGCGCTACGTCCGCCACCTGCTCGCCGCACTCGGGCGCGTCGCGCCCGGGGAGCTGACCGAGACGCACCGCCCGCGGCGGGCCGACGTGTTCCATTCCCCGTGGATCGACGGCGCGCTGCTGCGCTGTCCCTGCCCGATGGTCGTCACCCTGCACGACCTGGTCCCCCTCAAGCGCCGGGGCGAGTACCTGCGCACCGGGATCCGCTTCAAGCTTCGCTACCTGGCCGTCCAGCGGGCAGTGCGGGTGATCGTCCCGACCGAGGCGGTCGCGGCGGACGCCGAGGAGCACCTGGCCATCCACCAGGACCGCATCCGGGTGATCTCCAGCGCCCAGGCGGAGTCCCTCGGGCCCCGGCCCGAGGGGGAGGTCGCCGCCGTGCGCGAGCGCTACGGGCTCCCCGAGCGCTACCTGCTGTGGGTCGGCGGCCTCGAGCATCCCGATCCCCGCAAGCGGATCGCCGAGCTGACCAAGGTCCCCCGCCACCTCCCGCTCGTGCTCGTCGGCCAGACCGGTCGCTGGGCGCGGGAGCTGCCCGACGTCACGCTTACCGGCCACGTCCCCGACGACGACCTCGCCGCGATCTACACCGGAGCCCACGCGCTGACCTTCCCGTCCGACGACGAGGGCTTCGGGCTGCCGACCGTCGAAGCGCTGGCCTGCGGAACCCCGGTGGCGGCGTGCGACGTGCCGGCCCTGCGCGAGGTGCTCGGCGAGCGGGCGACCTTCGTCGCGCGCAACGACCTCCCCGGCCTGATCGCCGCCGCCGAGTCCGCCCGGCGGCCCGCGCCGGCGCCGCCGGCGTGGACGTGGGACGACGCCGCCCGAGCGACGTGGCAGGTCTACGAGGACGCGGCCGGCACCTGCGGCCCGGCAGTTCCCCGCAGCATCTGATCTGCTGGAACCGGCTCTACTCACAAGATGAACGGGACGTGCCGAGATCGACACGCTGGGCGAGACCTTCCGAAGCGGCTTCGGACGCAGGCTGAGTGCCTCGGCCGCAGCGCCTGACCTGTTCGTCGGTCAGCGGCAGCCGGCGTAGAGGACCCACGGGTCATGGGCGGCGACGCGTCGGAAGTCGGATGGAATCGGCGGTGGCCTGGGCAAGGGCTCGCGCAAGCCCGTGGGCGTCTGCGCCGGCTCGGTCACGACCAGCACCCCGCCGGGCCGGGCGAACTCGGTGAACGCGGACGGCGAGGCGCCCGTGTGGTAGGCGAGAAAGCCGGCGAACTGGCCAGCCGCGAGCGTGATCGGCCGACAGCGGCGCAAGACGGGCTGTGCTCGGGGTTCGTCGATCAGCCTGCCGAGGTTCGCCTGCGCTCGGCCTGAGGCGGCGAGTTGCGAGCGCATGTCGACGGCCCTGGAGATCTCGATCGCCGTCCCGGCGATAACGACGACGAGCAGCCCACTCCCGGCGATCATCCATCGTCGGCGGGCCCGATGAGCGTGCGGCAGCGCGGTCCAGCCGAGGGCGGCGACTGCGGCGAAGAGGGCAAGCGCCACCGAGCCGAGGAGGACGAAGCGCTGGAGCACAGGAAGGCCGCCGAGCGCGAGCAGGACTACGGCGACGCCGTTCATGGCGAGGAGCGCCCCGGGGACAGCGGCGCGGCGTCGGAGCCAGATCGCCGCGGCGGCCAAGCCGATCGCCGACAGCGCGAGGACGTCCGCGCGGAGGATACCGCCGACGTGGTGGGGCAACTCGACCAGAAGGGCGTGCGGCCCCGTCGGCAACTCGTTCTCGTTCGTAACGGCGCGTGTGTGCTGGCGCGACCACAGCGGGTCGCCGGTCACAAGGAGATCGCTGATCACCCACAGCGCGGGCGCTGACGCGGCGACCGCCCCGTACCTCGCGCGCGAGCGCCAGTCGAGCGGCACGGCGAGCCACAGCCAGTATGCCGCCGAGAGCAGCCAGGCCTCCGGGCGCAGCAGACCAGCGGCGGCGAGGAGCAGGAGCACCCCCGTACCTCGCCGGGGACGCCTGGCTTCGAGAACTGCGGCCCCCATGACCAGCGCGGCCGCCGGAATGTCGACGAACGCGGTGGTTGCGAACTCCAGCAACGCGACGCGAGTGGCCACGATGGCCGCCGCAATTGCCCCGACCGGCCACGCGAACAGCTCGTCGCCGAGAAGGAACACACCGACGCACAACGCCGCGAAGGAGAAGACGACGAGCAGCCTGAAGGCGTCATCCGTGCCGTCGCCGAGCGGAGCCAACAGCGCGGCTACAGCGATCGCCAGCGGGTGCGGCGCCGGCGCGATCGGCCCGGCACCGTAGTCGGGCACCTGGCCGTGCGCGAGCTCGTCGCCCCACAGCAGCGTGAAATACGAGTCATAACCCAAAGGAGCGCGATCGAAGGCCGCTAAGATCGTCAGCCCCAGCGCCACGGTCACAGCGATCACCGCAGCCGCCGACCGTGTGGACCCGCCTCGACGGCCGTCCCCTGCGGTCATCGTCGCGCCAGTATTTCAACCACGCCAAGGGCGGCAGCCGGAACCCGAGCGTGACTCACCGAGGGCCCGACCTCGTTACAAGTCCGGAGGCGTCAACCCGAACGGCGGGCGCTCCACGACTCGTCGCGCCTGGACGACGGCCCGGCGCCGGCGCGCGCCGGCAAGCAGGCGGGCCGCCTCCGCGTAGCCGCCCAGGAGACAGCGCTCGCGAAGGAGCGCGTGGCCGAGCGCGAGGGTCTCGTAGAGGGCGAGGTGCGGGAGGTCCTGGAGGAGCCCGCGGGGCGTCTCGTTCTTGGCCACCATGAGCAGGCGGTTGCAAAACTGAAGGCGGCGGTGGGCCTCGCTGACGGTCGCGCGCGTGGAGGGGCTGTAGGTCCGCACGTGGCGGGCCACCGCCCGTGGCTCGTAGACGCAGCGCCAGCCCAGGAGCCGCACGCGCCAGGCGAGGTCGGCGTCCGTCGCCCACAGCGCCATGTCCTCGTCGAGCACCTCGCCCTCGATCGCGCACGCCTCGAGCGCCTCGCGGCGGTAGAGCGCCGCGGCGCCGTCGGCGCCGAAGGCCTCGGCGGAGCGGGAGAAGGCCGAGGCGGGCCGCCCGTGCCCGACGAGCCCGTTCTTGCGCCGGCGGTCGATCCCCATCCCCGCCGCGTCGATCTCGCCGTCGTTCTCGACTCGCAACAGCTTCGGCGCCACCGAGCACACCCGCGGCTCCTCGAGACGAGGTCGGGCGGCCGCGAGGAAGCCGGGCTTCAGGAAGCAGTCGGCGTTGAGGAGCAGGACGGCGTCGCCGCCGGTCCGGGCGATCGCCTCGTTCATGGCGGCGGCGTAGGACCGTCGCGTCGAGGGGGTGTGCGCACTTGACGGCAATAGTTGCCGTGAAGGGAGCACACCCCCTGGCCCGGCGAGCGGGATAAGGCGCGCGCCGTGGCGCTCGGCGAGTTCGGCCGTCGCGTCGGTGCAGGCGTTGTCGACGACCACGACGTCGGCGCCTTCCTGGGAGACCGCGGCCGGCAGCGAGCGCTCGAGCATCGGCGCCTCGTCGACGCTGAGCAGCAACACGGTGGTCCTCACAGCAGCTCCTGGTAGACGGCGGCGGTCGCCCGGGCGGTGGCCTCCCACGAGAGCCGCGCCGCTCGGGCGCGGCCCGCTGTGACCATCGCCGCCCGGCGCTCGGGCTCCTCCAGCACGGCTCGGATGGCCGCCGCGAGATCGTCTACGTCGAGGGGGTCAGCGTAGAGGGCGGCGTCGCCGCCGGTTTCCGGCAGCGAAGTCGTTCGCGCCGCGACCACCGGCACTCCGCGCGCCATCGCCTCCACGACGACCAGGCCGAAGCCCTCGTAGAGGCTTGGGTGCACGAGCAGGTCGGCGCCGCGCATCAGGGCGTCGAGGCGCGCGTCGTCGACGTAGCCCGTGATCTCGAGCGGCTCGCCGCCTGCTGCGGCGCGCAGCCGCGGGCCCTCGCCGGCATCGGCGCCCGCGAGGACGAGGCGGTGCGGGAGCCCCGCGACGCGCAGGGCCCTCCAGGCGCAGACCAGGCGCTCGTGGTTCTTCTTCGCGCGCAGATCGCCGACGGCGAGCAGGTAGGGCCCCCGCCGGGGCGGCTCGGCGCTGCCCACCGCGAGCGACGGGGCGAGGTGGATGACCCGCACCTTCGCCGGATCGACGTGGTAGCGAGCGACGAGGTCGTCGCGGGTGAAGGCCGAGATGGCGATGACCCGTTCGGCCGACCGGACGGCGCGTGGCGTGAAGGTGCGGTACTTCCACCCCGTCCGGCGCCCGAAGTCCTCGGGGTAGGCCTCGAAGGCGAGGTCGGTGACGGTCACGACGCCCGGACAGGGCCGGTGGAGCGGCAGGAAGCAGTTTGGCGCGTGGACCACGTCGGCCCCGCGGCGGCGCAGGAGCAGCGGGAGGGCGATCTGCTCCCAGGCCAGCTCCGGTCCCGGCCCGCCGCGGTCGAGGACGAGCCACCGCGCCACCGGCTCCGGGAGGTCGCGCAGGGCGTCGACCAGCTCGCGGACGTAGCGGCCCCAACCGCGCAGCTGGGATCCGGTGGCGTCGCGGGCGTCGATGGCGACCGTCGGCATGCGGGCACCCTTTCATTCCGGTGGGCCCAGCCGGAGCGGGCGACGCGATCGAGTGGCGGGATCGGGAGCGCCGAGCACGTAGCATGCGCGCTCCCCCAGCGCCACAGGAGGCTCATGCAGCAGACGCACTCGCAGGTCGCGGAGGCGCCCGTCGGCCCCACATCGGATACCGGAGGTGGGGAGACCGGCGCCGACGTGGTCGTCCCGCACGCGATGCGGCCGCAGTCGCGCATCTTCGACCTTCCGATCGAGCTCAGCCTCCCGGCCGACACGCTGCGGACCATCACGGGCTGGGTGGGCAGCGGCGTGACCCACCGGGTCATGTACGTCAACGCCCACGTGATCAACCGCTCGCGGGCGCTGCCCGAGCTCCGCGAGACGCTCACCGCCGCCGACCTCGTCTACTGCGACGGCTACGGGGTGCGCCTTGCCGCCCGCTCGCTGGGCTTCGAGGTCCCCTACCGCATGACCCTGGCGGATTGGGTCTACGGCCTCGCCGCCCTGTGCCAGGCCGCCGGGCACTCGCTCTACCTGCTGGGCTCCGAGCCTCCCATCGCCCGCCAGGCCGCCGTCCAGCTGTCGCGCTGGTACCCGCAGCTGAAGATCGCCGGCACCCACCACGGCTACTTCGAGCTCGGCTCGGCGCACGACGAACGGGTCCTGGAGGACATCGAGGCCCGGCGGCCGGACATCGTGCTGGTGGGGATGGGGACCCCCAAGCAGGAGCTCTGGATCGAGCGCCACGCCGAGCGGCTGCCGTGCGACGTCGTGTGGAGCGTCGGCGCGCTGCTCGACTACGTGGCGGGGCACACGCCGCGCGCTCCACGCTGGTTGTCGGACAATGGGGCCGAATGGATCTTCAGACTGGCGATCGAGCCCCATCGGATGTGGCGTCGCTATCTCCTGGGCAACCCGGCGTTCCTGCACCGGGTCCTGACGGAGGCGCGCCAGAGCCGCCGCGACGAACGGCCCTGAGCACGCGTCTCGCGGCGAGGCTCGGGCCGCGAGGCCGGGTCGCGCTGGCCCTCGCCGTCCCCGCCCTGCTCGCCTTCCTGCTGCTGGCGGCGGGCAGGGTGAACCCCGGAAAGGTCCGCGGGGAGTTCGTCAGCCACGCCGTCGACATGCTGCCCGAGACCGTCCGCGCACTGGGGGCGGCGGTGCTCCTGTTCGGCGTGTGCGGATTCGGAATCGTCCGGCTGGCCCTCCCGGCCGGGCTGCGGGCGGCGGAGGCGCTCTGGGTCCTGCCCGTCGGGGCGGCGGCGAGCGCCCTCGCGCTCACCGTGCTGGGCTTCGCGGCGGTGCCCTTCGGAGTGTCGCTCGTGGTGGTGCTGGCGGCCGGAGCCGCGCTTTCCGTCCACTCGTGGCGGCGGCTCGGCCCACCGGCACGGCCGGGCGGAGCGGTCGGCTGGCCCGGCTACGTCGCCCTGATGCTCGTGCTCGTGGCGCTGATCCCGTTCTTCCGGGCGGGCTTTCCCACGGTGATCGGCGACGGGTCAGACGCCCATCTGGCGGTCGGCACGGCCAACTTCCTCCAGCACAACTACCCCACGGCGATCAACCCCGCCGAGCCGGTCGACCGCGTTCCGCTCGTGTGGCGCTCCAAGCACCCGATCTACTACGGCCTCGGCGCCATCTCCACGCTCTCGGGCCTGGAGACCTACGAGGCCATTGCCCCCGTGGCCGCGCTGATGCTCGCGCTCGCGGCGGTCGGGCTGTTCCTGGTCGCCCGCTTCCTGCTGGGCGCCGGCCTGCTCGCCGGGCTCGTCGCCATGGGGGTCGTGGGCCTGGACCGGATGGTCCTCCACACCGGCATGCACCCCTACTTCAACCAGACGTGGGGGTACTTCGCCTTCCCGTTCGCGCTCGTGCTGGCGTGGTGGGTGGTGCGCCCGGACGAGCGACGGGGAGGCGGGCGCGCCCAGGCGGCCGAGGCGGAGGTGGCGAGCCCAGACAGGCCTCGGAGCGGGCGGGGCGGGGCGGTGCTTCTTGCGCTCTTCCTCGCCATCGGCGCGACCGCCTACCCGCTCGCGCTCCCCATCCCGCTGACCGCGCTCGTCGTGGCCGGGTTCCTCGAGCGCCGCGCACGCAGGCGCCGCGGCGAGGAGGTCGCCTCGCTCTCCCCGAGGCGCCTCTACCGCGGGCCGCGCTCGCTGCTGTGGATGATCCCGCTCGGCCTGCTGCTGGCGATCCCCGCGCTCGGCGTGATCGAGAAGGGGCTCAGTGCGCTCAACGTGCTGGGGCCCAGCGCGAGCCTGCGCTCTTGGGGGGGCGACCTCGGCACGTTCATCCCCCTCCACCAGTTCTTCGCGATCCCGTTCGACGGGGGGGCGCCGCTCCTGGTCTTCGGAATGCTCGTGCTGGCCTGGCGCGTGCTGCGAGACCTCGACCGGCCGCTCGCGTGGGGGCTGGGGGCCGTCGTCGTGCTCGGGCTGGCGTTCGCGCGCTACTTCAAGCTGCGCGACTACGGGTTCTACTTCGAGTTCAAGATCCTCGCCTTCGTCGCTCCGCTCGTGCTGGTGCTCGCCGTCGTGGGGCTCTCGCGCCTTCGGCGCGGCGGGCCGGCCCTGCTGGGCCTGATGGTGGCCTTCGCCCTCCTGTCCGGAGCCCAGGAGCTCAAGGCCACCAACTTCCAGCTCACCCGCGAGGCGATCGCCCTGCGCGGGTGGGCGGCCACCCTCCCCCCGGGCGCCTCCATCCGGCTGGACATGTGGCCGCCGCGCCAGCTGTGGGCCGCCTACTTCCTCGCCTCGCGCCCCGTGTGCTCGCAGGCGCCGCTGCTCAACACCGACTACCCCCGCGCGCCGACCTCGCGCAAGGCCGACTTCGTCGTGGTCTGGCGCGGGCGCCCGGCGCCGCCCGACTCCATCGGGCCGCCGCTGCGAACCAACAAGGAATATCGGCTCTACCGCATGCGAAGCGACGTGCCGGGCCCCGAGAACTGCTCGCGGGAGATGATCCAGCGCATCAAGCGGATCACCGTGTGACCTGAGGCCCTCCGCTGGCCGCACGATCCGGTGCGTGGCGCGACCTCGTGTCAACCCCCGCTCCGCTGCGCCCGCTCGCGACCCGCTCTACCGCCGCGCGGATCCGTTGGGCGACCGCTTCGTGGGAGAAGTGCGCCAGGCGGTGCTCCCCCCGGCGGCGCAGCTCCTCCCGCAAGGCGTCGTCGGTCACCGCGAGATGGAGCAGCTCCGCCACCACCGCGGGCTCGTCGCCGCGGTCGGGATCGAGGAGGAGCGCCGCGTCGCCCGCGACCTCCCCCACGCCGCCCACGGCCCGGGCGACCACCGGCACGCCGTAGTGGAAGGTCTCGAGCAGGGGCACCAGGAAGCCCTCGTGCTCGGAGAGGCACAGGAAGGCGTCGGCGCGCCGGTAGCGCTGCGCGAGCTGTGCGGGACTCAGCGCTCCCTCGATCGTGACCGCGCCGGGGGCGACCTGCTCGGCGAGCTCGCGCAGGCGCACGTCGAAGCCCCGCGGCTGGGACTCTCCCACCAGCACGAGCTGCGCGTCCGAAGCGTGGAGGCGCCGGTAGAGGGCGAAGGCGCGGATGACCTCGTCCTGGCGCTTGTGGGGAGTGAGGCGGCCCACGAAGAGGATGACCGGGGCCCGACCACCCGAGGCAGGGGGCGGGCCGGCGGCCTCCAGGCGCGCCCGGTCGAAGAGGATCGGCAGGACCTCCACCGCGGGTGCTCCGGCAGCCTCGAGCTCTGCCGCGTTGTAGGCGGACACCCCGGCCGCGAGGTCTACCCGGCGCGCGAACTCGGGAACCTGCGCACGACCGACGGCGCACTGGACCGCGCTCCCGGGGTCATAGCGCCACAGCCACCGGGCGGGAGTCACGTTGTGGGAGACCAGGAGCTTGGGCCCGGGCAGGTCGAGCGCGGCTCGCAGCCGCGGGGCGTAGGCCGAGAAGTGGAACACGAGCACGTCGTCGTCGGCCGCGCGCAGCCGGCTGAGCGGACGCACCTCGCCGTCGACGCGCGGATCGAGGGCGGCGGCGACGTCATCCCCGCCCCATCCCCACCGCGAGAACAGCGCGCGGTAGGCCCGCGCCTGCCCGGTGACCGCGTCGTGCGGCCCCGCGCCGCTGAGGAGCTGGTGGACGATCATCGGGGTGGAGCGGAGGGGGACTGCCCCGGGGAGGACCGCTCGCCGCCGGGTGCGGAGCCTCCGCTCTTCCCCGCTGCCTCCTCCAACCGCCCCACGCGCCGGTCGAGCTCGGCCACGAAGCTCGCGATCTGCAGGTTGAAGCGGGTCTGCTGGTCGACGATCTGGATGGTGTATTGGCGCAGGGCGAAGATGAGCAGGCGCTTGGCGAGCGTGACCGGGGCGCCGAGGCGGCGGGTGGAGTAGACCAGCGCGGGATCGGGCTCGATAACCGCCCACTCGAGCAGCTGCGCGGGATCCACGTTGTCGGCCGGCTCGACGCGGAAGCCGCCTCCGGCATCGAGGTCCTCGCCGCGCCCGCGACGCTCCGCGACGGCCTCGCGCGCGCGACCCAGCGCTTCCTCTGGCGTGGTCACGCGCGCACCTGCTCCTCGCTTCGCTCGCCGGCGAGCCGCCGGTAGTAGGCCAGCGCCTCCGCGGTCGGGCCGTCGAAGGCGACCCGACCGGCGTCGAAGACGACGGTGCGCTCGCACACCCGCTCGACGGCGCCGAGGTCGTGGGAGACCAGCACGAGCGTCATGCCTTCGGCGATCCGCGTGGCGATGCGGTCCTCGCAGCGGCGCTGGAAGGCCTCGTCGCCGACCGCGAGGACCTCGTCGATGAGCATGACGTCGGCGTCGAGGTGGGCGGCGATCGCGAAGCCCAGGCGCAGGAACATTCCCGCCGAGTAGGTGCGCACCGGGACGTCCATGAACTCCCCAAGGCCCGAGAAGGCCTCGATGGCGGGCATGCGGGCGGCGATGTCCTCGCGCCGCAGCCCGTGCAGCGCCCCGTTCAAATAGGCGTTCTCACGCCCGGAGAAGTCGCGCGAGAAGCCCGCGCCGAGCTCGAGCAGAGTGACGACGCGCCCGCCGCACGCCGCACGCCCCGAATGCAGCGGGATGATCCCGGCCAGCGCCAGCAGCGTGGAGGACTTCCCCGCGCCGTTTCGCCCCACCATGCCGACCGTCTCGCCCGGAGAGATCGTCAGGGTCACGTCGTCGAGCGCGCGGACCACCGGCGGGCCGTGCGCCTGGGCGTCGCGGCGCAGCAGCACCTCCTTGACGGTGCGGGCCTGGTCGGCGCGAACGTCGAAGGACCGCGACGCGCGCTCGAGCACCGCCTCGCCGGGTGAGAGCGCGGCGCTCACGGGAAGGCCGCCGGCTCGGGCTCAAATGCGATCTCCTCCGGCTCCACACCGGCCGTGATCACAGGACGACCGCCAGCTCTCGCTCCATGCGCACGAAGAGCGCGCGCCCGACCGCGAGGGCGAGCGCCGCGGCGACCGCGACGTAGAGGAGCACGTCCCAGCCCGGCACCGCGCCGTCGTAGAGGAGGGCGCGCACCGCCTCGATGAACGGAGCGACCGGATTGACCCACTCCAGCAGCGCCTCGGCCCAGCGGTGGCTGCTCAGCCCGGGCAGCTCGTCGACCCGGAAGAAGATCGGCGTAAGGAAGAACCACGGCAGCAGCGCGGCGGCGAGAATGGGCTCGACGTCGCGGAAGTGGGCGTGGAGGACCGAGACGGCGAGGCCCAGCCCCAGCACGAAGGCGAACAGGCAGGCGGACACGGGCACGAGCAGCAGGAGCTGTGGCCCGAGCGTCCCCCGCACAGCGACGACCACCGGCACCAGCAGGGTGAGGAGGATCGCGAAGGTCACCAGCTGCACGGCGACCACCGAGGCGGGAATCGTCTCGCGCGGAAAGCGCACCTTGCGCACCAGGGCCGACTGGATGACCAGCGAGGGCGCGGCGAGCAGCAGCCCCTGGGAGAAGAACACCCACACGATGACGCCGATCATGAGAAACAGCGGGTAGTCCTCGATGCTCACCGCCTTGAGGAGCACCCCGAACATCACGGCGTAGGCCCCCATGAGCACGAGCGGGTTGATCACGTACCAGAGCACGCCGAGGACCGACCCCTTGTACTTCTGGCGCAGCTCGCGCCGGATCATCTGCTCGAAGAGGTAGCGGTGGCGCATCATGAGAGCCCGCGTGTGGTATCACGTCGCGGGCATGCAACTCGGCGGCAGAGCGGCATCGCGAGTGCTCAAGGCACCGCTCGAGCCGGGACATTGGCGGGCCCTGGCGGGCATGGGGCGCGTCTATCCCCCCGCCGACCTCCCCGCCACCCTGTGGCGCTTCGCGACCCACCGGGGCCGCTACCCGCACACGGTCGAGGTCTCTACCCCGACGGGTCCCGTGACCGTGGCGCTCGACAGCTCACACGACCTCTCGACCGTCAACGAGATCTTCGCCCGCCGCGACTACGCCGCTTCAGCGAACCTGCGGATCGCCGTCGACGTCGGCGCGAACATCGGTGTCGCCTCGCTCTACTTCCTCACCCGCAACCGGAGCTCGCGCGTCTACTGCGTCGAGCCCGACCCCAAGAACCTGGCGCGTCTGCGCGCCACGCTCGCGCCCTACGAGGGGCGCTGGTCGGTCGAGGAGGTGGCCGCCGACATCCGCGACGGCGAGGCCGAGTTCTTCGTCGAGCCGACCGGCCGCTACGGCGGGCTGATCAAGAACTGGCAGTCCGAGAGCATTCGCGTCCCCACCCGCCGGCTGACGACGATGCTCGACGAGGTGCTCGAGCGCGAGGACCAGATCGACGTGCTCAAGGTCGACACCGAGGGCTCCGAGGAGGAGCTCGTCGGCGCCATCCGCCCCGACCAGCTCGACCGGATCCACACCATCTACTACGAGACCGACGGCCCTGAGCCCATGCACACCGACCGCTACGACCACCGCTTCTCGCTCCAGACCAACGCGCTGACCAGGCGCCCGTAGGGCCAAGCGTCCCGAGGCTGGTCTAGACCTAGCGGCTCTCAATCGGGCGCACTGTCCTGCCTAGACCTCGCATAGCGACGGCAAAGCAGGACAGCACCACGGTCCGACCTGGAGAGACACGAGCGCTGCTAGTACGCCCCCCGCCGGGTGACCACGGCGGGGATGGTCTTCACGAGGATCGACAGGTCGAGGAAGACCGACCAGCGCTCGAGGTAGAGGAAGTCGAGGCGCACGAGGTCGTCGAAGTCGAGCTCGGCGCGACCGGAGACCTGCCACAGCCCGGTCATCCCCGGCATGACGAGGTAGCGCTTCTTGTGCCAGTCCTCGAGCTGCTCGAAGTCGCGCAGCGGCAGCGGACGGGGGCCGACGAGCGACATCTCCCCGCGCAGCACGTTGACGAGCTGTGGGAGCTCGTCGAGCGAGAAGCGCCGCAGCAGACGGCCGACGGGGGTCAATCGGGGGTCGGCGCGGATCTTGAACAGCGCACCCGAGGCCTCGTTCGCCGACTCGAGGTCGGCCTGGATCTGGTCGGCGTTGGAGTGCATCGTCCGGAACTTGAAGCAGGCGAAGGGGACCCCGCCGATCCCCGGCCGCACGGAGCGGTAGAGCACCCCGCCGCGGGAGCTCAGCGCCACCGCGACGGAGATGGTCGCCATCACCGGCGCCAAGGCGATGAGCAGGAGGATGGCTCCGACCGCGTCGAAGCTCCGCTTGACGACATAGTCGATGCCCTCGAAGACCGGAGGCTTGAGCTCGAAGAGCGGAACCGACTGGCCCGGCACGAACTCGGCCCGGTGGGTGAGGATCGCCATGGTCGAGGGCGCCACGCGGACGTTCACCCCGCGCTGGTGGCAGCGGTCGACGAGGTCCACCGCGCGCTCCTCGGGGAAGTCGGGGTCGGCGATGATCACCTCCTGGATCCGGTGGCCGCCGAGGATTCCCGGAAGCTCGTCGAGCTGCCCGAGCGAGCGCAGGCCGTTGTCGGGGCGCGGCTCGAGCGAGACGTAGCCGACGACGTCCACCGGGGCGCCCTCCTGCTCGGAGAGCGCGTGGGCGACGGCGTCGATGTGGGCGCCGGTCCCGACGATCAGCGCCCGGCGCCGGTAGCCGGCCGCGCGCAGCAGCCAGCCCGTGGCCAGCTCGTAGAGGTAGCGCGAGCCGGCGATGTAGACGGTGGCGACGAGCAGGCCGGCGTAGAAGATGTAGTAGCTCTGGAAGCGCTCCCCCGAGGTGAGCGCGAAGACCAGCGCCACGATGGTCACCTGGAAGAGGCAGGCGACGATGCGCGCGAGGCCCGGCCGCTGACCGCGCTCGGAGTACAGCGCCGAGCGCGCGAAGAGCAGCACGGTGACCAGGTAGACGAACGGGAAGTAGTCGTTGGTGACCTGGAGGGCGAGGTCGCCGTTTCCGGGCCCGCGGGCGACGGTCTTGAGGTAGATCGCGGTGAAGATCGCGAGGTAGACCGCGAAGTAGTCGAGCAGGAGCAGCGACCCGACCCGCGCGGCGCGGCGCAGGGTCTCCAGTCGCAGGACGAAGGAGAGCAGCGGCGGGCGCTTGCGGCGGACGTCGCGCTCGCGATAGCCCGGCGCGGGCGTCAGCGCCCGCGGCGCCGATGCACCGTTGCCGTTCCCGTTGGCCTCGCGCGCGGCGCTCAGGCCTTCATCGGTTTTCGCGATCCCTTCGGACAAGGGCTCTCCCACAGCCGCTTCAACGACCGGACCGACCCGTAGTAGCGCCGTTTCCCTCGCAGCCGCCAAGATGCCGCCGCGCGACGGCGCGGCAGCGCCCCTACCCTAGCGGGCGAGCCGTCGGCCTCAGCCGCCGTGGGGACCCATGAGTGCGTCTCGGCCGGCTTCCTCGATGGTCCGTCGAAGCCCGTCGCGCAGGCTGACCGTGGGCTCCCAGCCGAGCACCTCGCGGGCCAGCGAGATGTCGGGCTGGCGGACCTGCGGGTCGTCGACCGGAAGCGGCTCGTAGAGGATCTCCGACTTCGAGGCGGTGACCTCGATGACGGCCTGCGCGAGCTCGAGCAGGGTGTACTCGTCGGGGTTGCCGATGTTGACCGGGCGGTGATAGCCCGACTCCGCCAGGGTGATGATCCCCCGAATGAGATCCTCGACGAACGTGAAGGAGCGCGTCTGCGAACCGTCGCCGAACACGGTCAGCGGGCGATCCTGGAGCGCCTGGCGCAGGAAGGTCGGGATGGCGCGCCCGTCGTAGGGCCTCATTCGACCCCCGTACGTGTTGAAGATCCGCACGATCGACGTGTCGACGCCCTGCTGGCGGTGGTAGGCCATGGTCAGCGCCTCGGCGTAGCGCTTGGCCTCGTCGTAGACGCCGCGCGGGCCGATCGGGTTGACGTGGCCCCAGTAGGACTCGCGCTGGGGGTGGACCTGCGGGTCGCCGTAGACCTCGCTCGTCGAGGCGAGCAGGAAGCGGGCGCGGTGGTGCTTGGCCAGGCCGAGGGTGTGGTGGGTGCCGTGCGAGCCGACCTTGAGCGTGTGGAGCGGAAGGCGCAGGTAGTCGATGGGCGAGGCCGGCGAGGCGAGGTGGTAGACGAAGTCCACCGGCTCGTCGACGAAGTAGGGCTTGATGATGTCGGCGTGGACGTGGACGAACTCGGGAACGCGGATGTGCTCGATGTTCACGAGCGACCCGGTCTCGAAGTTGTCGACGCAGACCACGCGGTGGCCGCGGCGCAGGAGCTCGTCGCACAGGTGCGAGCCCAGGAAGCCGGCGCCCCCGGTGACCACGCAGGTGGGCATCGCCGGAGGATAGAACCCCTATGCGAAGGCGCACTTTGCCGATACGATCGTCCGAGCCCCGTGTTGTCGTTAACGTCGGCTAGGCTCGAAAGGCGCAAGTCTTTGGCCTGGCGAACGTTATGGACAGCAGCGCCAGAGAAGAGCGCACGAGTGCCGTCGGGGCGGCGGGCCATGGGAAGCCCGTAAACTACGGCTGAACGGAGTCAGTCCAGTGCATCATCCACAAGTCACGGATTCCGCGAATGGGGCGCGGCTCGCGACCAGGGACGCGGCACCTTCGCTCAGCGAGGGGGTCATCCTGCCCCCGGTCGTCGAGGTAACGCCTCCGGCGCAGGCCTCTGACCCCGCGCGGGTACGGGCCCTCGACGCCGAGTCGCCGGCCTCCGCGCGGCCGCCGGCCCGGTGGTCCTCGCCGCTCAGCCAGGCGATGGCGACCCTGCTCGTCGACGCCACCTCCCTCGTCGTCGCCGCCGCGGCGCTCATGCTCGCCACGCCCGCAGGGAGCGACCTCGACCGCGTGGCCGTCGCCGCCTACCCGGCGGTGGTCCTACTGCTGCTCGCGGCCTCGCGCCGCTACCGACCCAGGTGGTCGCGGCCGACCTCGGGCGAGTTGCGCGGCTCGCTGGCCGCAGCCGCGATGGGCGCGCTCGCCCTCGGCGCCGGGGCGCTCGCGCTCGGCGCCGATCCGCTGACCAGCACCCAGCTCCTATGGCTGTGGGTGGTCTCCGCGGTCGCCCTGTGCCTCGGGGAGGTCCTCGTCGCGGGCCTCATCGCCCGCGGGCGACGGCGCGGCTCGCTGACCGCGCCGACGCTGATCATCGGCGCCGGCCGGGTGGGGCATCTGATCGCCAGCCGCCTGCTCGAGCGGCCAGAGGCCGGCCTGCGACCCGTCGGCTTCCTGGATGACAATCCGCTCGATCGAGCGGATCAGGAGGCGTCGCTTCCCGTGCTGGGGCCCAAGGACGACCTCGAGCGAGTGGTCCGCGAGCAGGGGATCGCGCGGGTCGTCATCGCCTTCTCCACCGCCTCTGACCAGCTTCTCCTCTCGATCGCGCGGCGCTGCGGCGCGCTCGGGGTCGGCGTGTGCATCGTCCCGCGGCTCTACGAGGTCGAGGGCACCCGGCGCAGCGCGCTGCGCCTCGGCGGCCTGCCCCTGGTCGAGCTCCCCTTCGAGGACCCCGACCGGCTCTCGCTGCGCGCCAAGTACACGGCGGACCGCCTCGCGGCCCTCGTCGCCTGGACCCTGCTGGCGCCGGCGCTCGGCGCCATCGCGCTCGCCGTGCGCCTCACGATGGGCCGGCCGATCCTGCATCGCCAGGAGCGCGTGGGCCGCGACGGCCAGGTGTTCGCGATGCTCAAGTTCCGCACCATGCGCGGCCGGCCCGACCTGCACGGCGAGGCGGATGCCGAGTGGCTGCAGGAGATCCTCGGACCCCGGATGCCGCTGCGTGCCGAGAGCGCTTCCTCGGCGGCCGACCGCACCACGGGCCTGGGCCGCTTCCTGCGTCGCTTCAGCCTGGACGAGCTTCCCCAGCTGTGGAACGTCATCCGCGGCGACATGTCGCTCGTGGGCCCGAGGCCCGAGCGCGTCTCCTACGTCGATCGCCTCGCCCCCGTCATCTATCGCTACGGGGAGCGCCATCGCGTCAAGCCGGGCATCACGGGCTGGGCGCAGGTCAACGGCCTGCGCGGGCGCACGTCCCTCGAGGATCGCATCGAGTGGGACAACTACTACGTCGAGAACTGGTCGCTGGGCCTGGACGTCTCCATCGCCGTCCGGACCCTCGGCTGCCTGCTGCGCGGAAGCCCTCAGGACGGGCTGAGCATGCGGCCCGAGGAGGAGGCTGAGCGCAGTCCGGCTTCCTCGGCCCGACGGCGCGGCGACGACCACTCAGAGCCGCTCTCCCGCGCCCAGCGGCTGCGGGCCGTCTCGCGCCTGCTCGGCCTCTTCATCGTCGTCCTGCCCTTCGCCGTCGGCCTCTCCACCGCCGCGGCGGCGTCCTCCGGCGGACCCTCGGCGGCCGACCAGTACGTCGAGCAGGTGCCGACGGTGACCGGATCCAAGCCCGCCGACTCCAAAGACGACCGCGCGCAGCAGCGCGGCGACACGGGCGACGCGTCGAGCGGCGCGCCCTCGAGCGGCGGCGGTACCGGCGGGCCCTCGAGCGGCGGCGCAACCGGCGGCTCCGGAGCGACCGGCGGCGACGCCGTGCCGCTTTCCCTCGCCGCCCGCGCCTCGCTCTCGCAGATCGACCAGGGAGATGCCCGGGAGCTCGAGCGGGTGGCCACCTCGCCCCAGCTTGGCGCGCCTCGGGGGCGCGTCACGGCTCCCGGCCAGAGCGCCCCCGACGAACCCGGCGAGCCCAGCCTCCCCTCGGCGGTGATATCGGCGGCGAGCGACGACGACGGTGGCGGAGTCTTCACCCTCCTCCTGGTCGCCGTGGCGACCACCGCGATCGTCGCGTTCGCCGCCGCGGGCTATGAGCGCCGCCAACAGCGCCGCGCGACCGGCTAGCGCAAGCGCCCCCGAGCCCGCGGGCGCCCTCCCCACGACGAGGCGGTCGTCCGGGCCGGCTTGGCGGGCGGGCTGGCTGGCGATCGCGGTCACGGCCGCGACGTTCCTGCTCGCCTTCAAGGGAGGCTTCTACCAGCCCCAGGACCGCGAGGCGCTCACCGTGGTGGTGTGGTGGGCGATCGCCCTGGGAGCGATCCTCGGGCTCTGGCCGCGTGCGCCCGTGCCGCGCGGCGCGCTGGTCGCCGGCGGGCTGCTCGCCGCCTTCGCGGTCTGGACCGGCCTCTCGGCGCTGTGGGCGCCGGCTCCGGAGACCGCCCTCGCCGAGCTCGGCAGGGTCCTCCTCTACCTGGGAATCTTCCTTCTTGCCCTACTCGCCACCCGCCCCGGCGACGGCGGACGGATCGCCGACGGGCTGGGTCTCGGTATCGCGGCCGTCGCCGCGCTCGCGCTCGCGAGCCGGCTGTTCCCCGACCTCGTGGGAACCACCGAGCTCGATCGGCTGCTCCCTGGCGCCACGGACCGCCTCACCTACCCGGTCGACTACTGGAACGGGCTCGGCATCCTGCTCGGGCTCGGCTTTGCCCTGCTGCTGCGTACGGCGGCCACCGAAGGCGCGCGCTGGCGCCCGCTCGCCATCGCGCCGGTGCCCGTGCTGTCCTGCGCGATCTACCTGACCTCCTCCAGGGGCGGCGTGCTCGTCGCGGCGACCGGCATGGTCGTGCTCGTCGCCCTCACCGACCGGCGCGTGCTCACCGCCGTCGCAGCCGGGCTGGGGCTCGGCGCCTCCGCGCTGGCGATCGTGGTGCTGCGGGCGCGCGACGCCGTGGTCAGCGGCCCCTTCGAGAGCGACCTGGCCTCCAGCCAGGGCCGCGGCGCGGCCCTCCTCATCGTGCTCATCTCCCTGCTCACGGGGGCCCTGATGCTCTTCGTTGCCGCGCTGGCCCCGGTGCGCCCGCGGATGGCCCCGGCGCTGCGGGGCGCGGGCGTCGCCGCGGCCGTCGTGGCCGGGCTCGCGGCGCTCGCCCTGCTGCACCCCGGCCAGCGCTTCGAGGAGTTCAGGAAGCCCCCCGGCAGCGGCGACGTGAGCATCGAGGCCCACCTCTTCAGCGCGGGCGGCTCGGGCCGCTGGCAGTTCTGGGACAGCGCGCTCGACCAGTTCGCCGCCCATCCGCTCGCCGGCGGCGGAGCGGGCTCCTACGAGAGCTGGTGGGCCGCCAACGGCAGCATCCCCTACTTCCTGCGCGACGCGCACTCCGTCTGGCTCGAGACGGCGGGCGAGCTCGGGGTGCTGGGGATCGCGCTGCTGGTCGCCTTCGTGGCCAGCGCGCTCGTGGGCGGAGCGCTCGCCCTTCAGCGCGGACCGCGGGAGGAGCGGGCGGCGCCGGCGGCGCTCATGGCAGTCCTAATCGCCTTCTGCGCGGGCGCCGCGGTCGACTGGATGTGGGAGATGACCGTCGTCGCCGCGATCGCCGTGCTCTGCGCCGGGCTGCTCGCCGGTCCGGCCGTTCGCAGGCGGCCCGCCGAAGTCACGCTCGACGCTCCCGACGCTCCCGAAGGCGGCCGCAGCGCCGGCGCGACCGCTCCTCGCCCGCGCCGGCTCGCGTTCGCCCCGAGGGTCGTCCTCGTCGAGGTGGCGCTCACCGCCGTGGCGCTCGTCGCGCTGCCGCTCCTGAGCGAGCGCGGCCTCGACCAGAGCCGCGCCGACGCGGAACGCGGCGACCTGGCCGCGGCGACGGAGGCGGCGCTGGACGCTCGAGCGCTCGCGCCCTGGACGTCGGGTCCGCCCCAGCAGCTCGCACTCGTACATGAGTCCGCCGGAGACCTTGGGGGCGCGAGCGTGTGGGTAGATCGGGCGATAGAGGAGAACGACGCCGACTGGCGCCTGTGGCTGCTGGCGGCCCGCATCCAGACTTCCTCCGGGGAGGCGGAGCGAGCCCGGGAGAGCCTCCGGCGGGCAAAGGCGCTCAACCCGAAATCGAAGATCTTCGCCACCCGACCATGAAGCGACAACCCATCCGCGACACGGCCCCGCTACCCTTCCGCGCCGACCCGCATCGCCTTCGCGCCAAACCGCACCGGCACAAGGCGCGCGGTGCTCTGCTCATCGTGACCCGGATCTCGCTCACAACTGCCCTTGCGCTCCTGCTCGCCCTCGCGGCGGGCCTCTCCGGCGCGGCCCCCGCCTCGGCGGCCTCCCGGCCGATCGTGACGGGCTTCACCTCGGGCGGCGACATCTGGAATCCGGCCACCGCCGATCTCGCCGGCCGCCGAGTGCGCGACGCCGGAGCGCGGACCCTTCTGATCGGCACCGACTGGAGCACGATCGCGCCCACCTCCCCGCCCCCCGGCTTCGATGCCGCCAACCCCGCCGACCCGAGCTATGACTGGACCATGCTCGATTCGCGGGTCAGGACGGCGGTCAAATGGGGGCTGACCCCGCTCATCCAGCTCGCTGGAACTCCGGCGTGGGCGACGGACTACACCGGCCCGGCCGGCACCAACGCGCCTCGTCCAGGCGACCTCGGGCGCTTTGCGCTCGCCGCCGCGCGACGGTACAGCGGGAGCTTCGGCGGGCTGCCCCGGGTGCGCTACTGGCACGTCTACAACGAGCCCAACTCCGGCTTCTTCTTCACCCCCCAGCGCGAAGGGGACCGCGCGCGCTCCCCCGGCCTCTACCGGGCGATGGTCCAGTACATGGCCGGCGCGGTGAAGTCCGTGCACGAGGACAACCTCATCGTCGCCGGCGAGCTCTTCCCGTTCGACTCCAAGACCGGCAGCCAGAGCGTCGGGCCCCAGGAGTTCGCGCGCACGCTGCTCTGCCTGCCGGGCGGCCAGGACGGCACGGACTGCGGCGGCCTACCGATCGACGTGTTCTCGGTGCATCCCTACACCCAGGGGTCGCCGGCCAAGCAGGCGTTCGGCCCGACCGGCGTCTCGCTCGGCGACCTTCCCGAGATGAAGGCCCTGCTCGACCAGGCGGTCGCGCTGGGCAAGGTCCGCCCGCGCGGGCCGCTCCAGTTCTGGGTCACCGAGCTCAGCTATGACTCCAATCCGCCCGACCCCAAGGGCGTGCCGCTCAACCTCCAGCGGCGCTGGACCGCGGAGGCGATCTTCCGATCCTGGCTGGCGGGAGCGACGAACTTCGTCTGGTTCCTGCTTCGCGACCAGCCGCGCGCCCCGGAGCGGAGCTCCGCCGCCCAGGGCACGAGCTTTGACTCCGGGCTCTACTTCCGCTGCAAGAACGGGCCGGCCTGCGACACGCCCAAGCCCGCGCTTCAGGCGTTCCGCTTCCCGTTCGTCGCCTACGTCGACAAGAGCGGGCGGGTGAGCATCTGGGGCCGGACGCCGACCGGCACGCGCGCCACGGTGCGCATCGAGCAGAAGCGCAAGGGCGGCTACCGCAAGATCGCGACGGTCAAGGCCGACGGCTACGGGATCTTCCAGCGCAAGATACGCCCCCCAAAGGGGCGGCGTGGCGCGCTTCGCGCGCGGGCGAGCAGCGGCACCTCGCCGCCGTTCTCGCTCAAGGTCCCCGCGGAGGTCCCGGTCGAGCCGTTCGGCTCGTGACGCCGCTCCACTCCACGCTTCGGGGGCCTCCCCGGGCAGGGGTGGATCGGACGTGCTCCTCCGGCGCGTGACCCCGCTGCCTCCCGCGCTGCGGGGGCGCGACATAGTGTGCGTCGGCTTCGCCGAATGGCAGACGGAGTTGTGGACCAATCAGCACCACCTGATGGCGCGGCTGGCCGCGGGAGGAAACCGGGTCCTGTTCGTCGAGTCGCTCGGCCTGCGGCGGCCCCAGCTCGCGGGGCGTGACCTCCGGCGACTGGCGAGCCGGCTCCGACGCGGCCTCTCGAGCCCGGAGCGCCACGACGGCGTGGAGGTTCTCGCGCCGCTCGTCGTCCCCCTGCACGGCTCCCGTGCGATACGCGAGCTCAACGCCCGCCTCCTGCCGGCCCTGGTCGCCCGCGCGGCGAGGCGGCTGGGCATCGGGCGACCGGTCCTGTGGGCCTACGTGCCCCAGGCCGAGGTCCTGCTCGAGGCCCTCGACCCCTCGCTGGTGATCTACCACTGCGTCGACGACATCGCCGTCCAGCGGGGGATAGACGAGGCGAGCTTCCGTGCCGCCGAGCGGCGCTTCGCCGGAAGGGCGGACCTGGTGCTGGCCAGCGCGCCGCGCCTGGTGGAGCGGATGCGAACGCTGTCGGGCAACGTGCTGGAGGCGCCCAACGTGGCCGACACCGCGCTGTTCGCCGGTGCGCTCGAGCCGGGTCCGGTGGATTCCGCACTGGACGCGCTGCCTGCGCCGCGGATCGTCTTCACCGGCGCGGTCGTGGAGAAGAAGCTCGACTACGAGCTGCTCATCGGGCTCGCCCGGCGGCGGCGGGACTGGAGCATCGCGCTCGTGGGCCCGGTCGGCCTCGGCGACCCGGGCACCGACGTCGCGCCGCTCGAGGCCGAGCCCAACCTCCACCTGCTCGGGCACCGCCCCTACGCGCACCTGCCCGCGGTCCTCCGCGGCGCCGACGCCGCCCTGATCCCCTACCGGATCACCCCGCTGACCGCGAGCGTGTTCCCGATGAAGGTCTACGAGTACCTCGCCGCGGGGCTTCCGGTCGTCACGACCCCGCTCCCGGCGCTCGAGGGCGTGAGCGAGGTGGCGCGCGCCGCCGACGCCGCTGAGACCGAAGCCAGGCTGATGGAGCTGATGGGCGCCGACGGGGCTCAGCGGCGGGTGGAGCGATCCCGAGCCGCCGCGCAGAACTCGTGGGACGCTCGCCTGCGAGACATCGGCGAGCGCGTCGCGGCGTTGGCGCGGTGATGCGCGACCTGGTGGTCGTCGCTCGCACCCCCGTGCTCGGCACGGGCGCCGGCGTGCGCACCTACGGGATCGTTCGCGCCCTGGCCGTCCACCGCCCGGTGGACGTCCTGTTCGCGCGCTTCGGAGCGCCGTCTCCGGCGCCCGAGTACGAGCGGACGCCCGGCGTCGCCTTCCACGCGGTGACGCCCTCGCGCGGCATCGCGCGCGCGGCCGCGTACGCGCGAGCACGAGCGGCCGGCACGCCGGACGGGTGGGCCCGCGCGGTGTCGCACGAGCTCACCCGCGAGGCGGTGGCGCTCGCGGAGGCCGGCGATCGCGGGCGCGTCATCGCCGACGGCCCCGAGGCGGCCGTCGCCCTGCGCGGTCTCGCGCGCCGCCGGGCCGTGATCTACAACGCCCACAACGTGGAGTCGAGCTTTCGCGAGGAGATGGGCGGCCTGGGCTCCGCGCGCCGGCTGGAGGCCTTCGAGCGCCGACTGCTCGAGCGCTTCGTCGAGAGCTGGATGGTCAGCCACCGCGACATGGAGCTCGCGGCGGCCATCGCGCCGGGCCGGCCCCTGCGCTACGTGCCCAACGTGGTCGACGTCGCCGCCATCGACCCGGTGGCCTCCGACCGCGCGGCGCGCCGGATCCTCTTCCTCGCCGACTTCCGCTATCCGCCCAACCAGGAGGGGCTGCGATTCCTCCTCGACGAGGTCATGCCCCGGGTGTGGAGCGAGCTCCCGGATGCACGGCTGCGGCTGGCCGGCCGCGGACTCGAGAGCCGACCCAGCGCCGACGAGCGCGTGGAGGCGCCGGGCTTCGTCGAGCGCCTGCGCGACGCCTACGCCGGGGCGACGTGCGCGGTGGTGCCGCTCCTGCTCGGGGGCGGCTCTCCACTGAAGTTCGTCGAGGCCCTCGCCTACGGGCTCCCCGTCGTCGCCACCCCGGTGGCCGCGGCGGGGCTGGACATCCGCGACGGAGAGCACTACCGGCGTGCGCAGGGCGGCGAGGGCTTCGCCGCGGCGCTGGTCGCAGAGCTCTCGGGCGGCGACGAGGCGATGGGTGCGCGGGGGCGGGCACGCGCGCAGGCCGAGTACTCGATCGAGGCGCTCGCGCGACGGCTCTGACGCTGCGCGCCGTTACTGTCTCCCATTCATGTCCGGATCCCCACTGCACGTCGTCTCGGTCCAGACGACGAACGAGAAGGGCGGCGGCGAGTACGCGAACGTCAACATCCTCGAGGCCCTCGCCGAGCGGGGCTTTCGCGTCAAGCTCCTGACCAACATGCCCGAGCTGGCCGACGGAACGTCGGTGCCCGTGGAGCGGATCGACCTGGGGCCAAAGCTCTCGCGCCGGACGGTGCGCCAGGTGGCCGCGGGCTTTGCTCCGGGCGCCATCCGGCTCGCCCGCGCACTGCGCCGGGAGGCGCGCGAAGCGCCCGTCGACGTGCTCCTGCTGCACTTCAAGAAGGAGCAGCTGATGGGTCCACTGCTGCCCCGCGGGCTCGCCGGCGCCATCGTGTGGGCCGAGTGGGGCCCGCTGCCGGTGCAGCTGCGGACGGGACCGCTTCGAGCGGCCTACACGACCGCCGCCCGCAGCGCGCGCGCCGTGCTCGCCGTCTCGGAGAGCACGCGCGCCTCTCTCCTGGAGGTAGGGCTGCCGGCGGGCAAGGTCGTGGTAGTCCCGTCGCTGATCGACGCGCAGACGATCCACTTCGACGCGGCGGCGCGCGAGCGGCGGCGGCGGGAATGGGGCGTCGGCGAGGACCATTTCGTCGCCGGCTGCATAACCCGCCTCCATGCCTCCAAGCGCAACGACGTGGTCATCGACGCCCTCGAGCACCTGCCCGACGACGTCATCGTCGTCATCGCGGGGTCGGGGCAGGACGAGGCGGACCTGCGCGCCCGGGCGCAGCGCTTCGGCGACCGGGTCAGGTTCCTGCCCACGCCTCGGGGCTACGTGCAGGAGGTCCTCTCGGCCTGCGACGTGCAGGTCTTCGCTCCGCAGCCGCTCGAGGGGCTTCCGCGGGCGATCGTCTTCGGCCAGCTCACCGAGCGGCCGGTTCTGGTCACCGAGGAGGCCAGGGTGCCGGGGCTGGTCCCACCGGGGACCGGGACCTCGGTGGAGCCGCCCAACGACCCGGCCGCGCTCGCGGCCTGCCTGCTGACCTACCGGGCCGACCCCGACCGGCGCGCGCGCGAGGGGGCCGCCGGGCGCGCCTTTGCGCTCGAGCGCTACGACACCGGGCGGGCGACCGATACCGTCGAGCGGCTCCTGCGGCAGGCGGCCGGACGTCGGTCGTGAACGGCGACGCGGCGGCCGGTACCCGGATGCGCGCCCGCCCGAGCCCTTCCACCCCCTTGTGGAACTCGGCGCTCGCGCCGATACACCCCTCGTGCCCGGAGCGAAGCCGATCGGCGTGCGTGATCGTCTAAAGCAGCTGATGGGCCCTCGCTGGCAGGCGCGCATCCGCCGCGCCGGCAGGCTGCGCCTGCTGAGCAAGTGGCAGAACCTGCGCCGCTACGAGGTCTCGGTGCGCGAGCAGCCCGGCCTCGCCCTGCGCTACCTGCTTCTCGACCCCGAGGTCGAGAGCTTCACCTTCGACGTCGACAACGAGACCGAGCACGTCGATTTCGTCGGCGAGGCGCTCGGCGTACCGGCGGAGCAAGCGCGCGGTTGGATCGAGGAGACGCGGAGCGATCCCGAGCTCAACGAGCGACTGGGGTCCCACATGCCGCTGCGCCGCCTGTCGGTCAAGCGGCGCAACCCGCCGGGCAATCGCCTGATCTGGTACCTCGTCGCGCGGTCGCTCAAGCCCGAGCTGACGGTCGAGGCCGGCATCCTCAACGGGATGGGGACCCTCGTGCTGCTGCGGGCGCTGGCGCGCAACGCGGCGGAGGGCTCCCCGGGTCGCCTCGTATCCTTCGACCCCGTCCCCGAAGCCGGCTGGCTCGTCCCCGAGCGCCTCGCCGGCGCCTGGGAGCGCCACGCCGAGACGACGACCGACGGCCTCGAGCGAGCGCTTGCCGGCCGGGAGGTCGGCCTGCTCGTGCACGACTCGATCCACGACCCCGAGGTCCAGCGCCACGACTTCGAGCTCGCCCTCCGTCACGCCGCGCCCGAGATGGCCATCCTCGACGGTGGAGGCCTGCTGACCCCGGTCCTGCGCGAACTGGCCCGCGAGCGCGCGACGCAGCACCGCTACTTCCGCGAGCAGCCCCGCGACCACGTCTACAAGGCGATCGGCAGCGGCCTGGCGATCTTCCGCCGGCCGTGATCGCCGCTCGGCTACGACGGCTGGAGCGGGCGCTGCAGGTCAGGGCGCGGGGCCGCCTGTTCGAGCGCAGCCTCTCGCTCGCGTCCCGCGGCGACCTCGTGACCATCGGCGACCCCGGCTACGGGGGCTGGACCGTTCCCGCCGCTCTGCTCTCGGCCGACAGCGTCTGCTACCTCGCGGGCATCGGTGAGGACATCACCTTCGACCTCGGGCTGATCGCGCGGTTCGGGTGCACGGTCGACGCCTTCGACCCCGTTCCGGAGGCGGCCGTCCACGTCGCCCGCGCGGCGCGTCACGAGCCGCGGCTGCGCTTCCACCCGGTCGGCCTGTGGTCGTCGGATACGACGCTGCGCTTCAGCGACCCGCGCGTGTCGGGGTTCGTGTCGCGCTCGGCGACCGACATGCAGGGGACGGGGGGCGGGCTGGAGCTGCCCGTGCGCAGCGTGCGCTCGCTCATGGACGAGCGCGGCCACGAGACGCTCGACCTGCTGAAGATCAGCGTGGAGGGATCGGAGTACGAGATCCTCGACCACGTTCTCGAGGACGCGATCGACGCGAGCATCCTGTGCGTCGAGTACGCCCAACCGGCGCCGGAGCCGGCGGCGCCGGGCCGCTCGGTGGCGCGGCTCAAGCAGGCCGGCTTCGATCTCGTCGCCGCTAGCGTCCTTCCGTGGAACTGGAAGCTGTGCTTCGTCCGAGCCCGGCGGTGATCGCGGCGTGGCGGTAGACCTCCTCCGTGCGTCGGGCGATCTCGGGCCAGGCGAAGCGCGTCGCGGCGAGATGCTCGCCCCGAGCTCCGCGGCGGGCGCACTCCTCGGGACCGGCCGCCACGACGGCGCGCAGCGCTTGCGTGAGCGAGCCGGGGTCGGCTCGGTCGCACACCCATCCCGTCTCGCCCTCTTCGACGGCCTCGGGCAGCCCCCCGACCGGATAGACGACGACCGGCCGGGCAAAGCCGTAGGCCAGGAGCAGCACGCCGCTCTGGCTCGCCTGACGGTAGGGAAGCGCGACGGCGTCGGCGGCCGCGAAGAGCTCGGCGGCCTCCGCCATCTCGAGGTAGCGGGCGTGGACGTGGACCCGGCCTTCGAGCTCGGGGGCGTCGAGCAGCTCGCGCGAGGGCTCCAGGCCGCCCAGCTCCTCCCCGGCCAGCACCACATGGAGGCCCTCGACCTCGCGGGCCGCCTCGAGCAGGTCTCCGACGCCCTTGTCGGGGCGAAGCTGGCCGAAGAGCAGGACGACCGTCGCGTCGGCGGGAAGCCCGAGCGCGGCGCGCGAGGCCGCTCGCTGCGCCCGGCCGCCCCGGCGGGCGAGGCCGCCGTACTCGCCGTGGGGGATCACCACCGCTCGGGCCGCGACCGACGGCTCGAGCTGGGGCAGGTCGGCCTGCGCGTGGACGATCACCCGCGCCGAGAGCCGATCGGTGACCTCGCGCAGGCGGCCGAACTGCTGCCCACGGTCGAAGGTGTTGTGGGGCGTGTAGACGACGGGCACGCCCAGGGCGCGCCACGCGAGCATGGCGGCCGCCGAGAGCGGGGGGTAGCCGCCCTGGAGATGCACGAGCCCGCAGCGGCGCGCCAGCTGCGCGATGCGGGGCAGCACGGCGAGGAAGTAGAGCCCGTTGGCCACCGGGCCGAGCCTCGCGCGGCGAAGCGCGCGGCGCACCGGCGAGCTGGGTCGCAGGTAGCGGACGATCGGATGCAGGCGGGCGCCGCCCATCGCCTCGTCGAAGACGTGGTCGGCGGCCGTGACGACCTCGACGGGCTGGCCGATGGCGACCAGCGCGCCGACGAGATTGGCCGTGTAGTCGGCTACGCCGCCCCGGCCGCCCTGCTCGATCATCAGCACCGGGTCGCGCCCCGCTTCCCAGCGGCGCCGCCGCGCAAGCCCGCCCCTCATCGGGGCGATGGTAGCGGCGAGCCGCGCCGTCGAGGGTCGGTGGAAAGGGCATGACCGCACCCCCGGCGGCCCTGCGGCGCGCCGTCATCCTGGCCGGAGGAGCCGGTCGCCGCCTACGGCCCTACACGACCGTCCTGCCCAAGCCGCTCATGCCCATCGGCGATCGCCCGATCCTCGACATCGTCGTACGCCAGCTGCGCCATGCCGGGGTGCAGCGGATCACGATGGCCACGGGCCACCTGGCAGAGCTCATCGAGGCCTTCTTCCGCAACGGCGAGGCCTACGGCCTCGACATCGACTACTTCGTCGAGCGCGAGCCGCTCGGCACCGTCGGCGCCCTCCCGCTCATCGACGGCCTCGACGAGCACTTCCTGGTCATGAACGGAGACCTGCTCTCAGACCTCGACTACGGGAAGGTGTTCTCCGATCATGTCGCGAGCGGTGCGGCGGCGACCATCGCCACGACGACCCGAGAGGTCCAGATCACCCTCGGGGTCATCCATACCGACGACCCCGAGGATCCCAACCGCCTCACCGGCTACAGCGAGAAGCCGGTCGTTCGCCACGAGGTGAGCATGGGCGTCTACTGCTTCTCACACCGGGCCCTCGAGCACATCGAGCCGGGGCGGCGCCTTGACTTTCCCGACCTGGTGCTGCGCCTCGTGGCCGCGGGCGCGCTCGTGCGGGCGTGGCCGTCGACCGACTACTGGCTCGACATCGGGCGCCCGGAGGACTACGAGCGCGCGCTCGAGGACTTCGAGGCGCTGCACGAACGCTTCCTGCCGGGCTCGTGAGCCCGGCGCGGCGGCGAAACGCGGCGCTGCTCTTCGCCCCGGACCTTGCCTCGGGGGCGATCGAGCCCGCAGACCTCGATCGTCGGGAGGTGGACGATGCCGTGCTTGCGCGCCCGGTGCCATGGCCCGGGCGCCGGGTGCTCGACGACCTGAAGCGGCGGCGCGGAGGCGCCGCGCACTGGAGCGTCGCCGCCGTGGAGGCGGCCCGCGCGGCCGTCCTCGGCCCGCGGGCGCCCGGGCCGCCGCGCGTGCTCGTCCGTGTCGACGAGTTCCCCCACTACGACGTGCTCGCCGATCCCGACCGCCACGGAACCGCCGCCTTCCGCCGCTTCCACGACCGGATGGCCGCCGCCGGAGTCCCCTACCTCATCGCCGCTCTGCCGACCCTGGCCGCCGACCCCCTGGACCCGCGCGCGGAGGGAGGCCGGCCGCTGGACGACTCCGAGCGCGAGACGCTGCGCGAGCTCGCCGCCGACGGCAGCACCGCCTTCGCGCTGCACGGCTACGACCACCGCACCCGCCACAAGAGCCCGCGGCTGCGCAGCGAGCTGACCGGCCTGGGCGCCGAGGATCTGCGCGCGCTGCTGCACCGAGGGCTGGCCGTGCTCGCCGAGGTCGGCATCTCCCCGCGCGTCTTCGTCCCCCCGTACAACACGTTCACCGCGGGGCAGTACGAGGCGCTGGCCGAGCGCTTCGACGTCGTCTGCGGCGGGCCCGAGACGGTCCTGCGCATGGGTCTCCATCCACCGGGCCAATGGCGCGGCGACGCCGTCTACCTGCCCTCCTACGAGCCGCTCTACGGAAGGGCGGCGTCGGTACGGAAGGCCGTCGAGCGTCTGGCGGAGCGTTCGTCGCCGCTGTGGGCCCCGGTCACGCTGCACTGGGAGTGGGAGTCGCAGGACGACTACCGGGCGCTCGACGCGCTGCTCGAGACGGTCGCTCCCTACGCACGGCCGTGGAGCGACCTGCTCTCCGAGGTGGACGCGAGCCGGGAGGCGGGAGAGGGAGCGCGCCTGGCGAGCGCGGCGCGAGGCGGGGCGCCGTGACCCGCGACCCTGGCGCGCGCGTGGCTCTTCGCCTCGTGTCGGTCCAGACCGGGTCTGAGCGCGGCGGGGCCGAGTACGCGAACGTCGAGCTTCTCGCGGCGCTCGCCCAGCGCGGAGTCGACGTGCATCTGCTCTCAGACCAGCCCGAGATCGCGCAGGGCACGACGGTGCCCGTCACGCGGGTCGACCTCGGGCCCAAGCTCTCGCGCCGCACCGCCCGTAGGGTGGAGCTCGGCTTTCCCCTCTACTTCGCGCGCTTCGTCCGTGCGCTCGCCGCCGCCCGCCGCCGCGGGCCGATCGACGTCCTCCTCGTCCACTACAAGAAGGAGCAGCTGATGGCCGCCCTGCTCGCGCCCGGACTGGCGCGGGCGACGGTGTGGGCGGAGTGGGGCCCCGTGCCCGAGCCGATGCGCGTGGGGCTCCCCCGCGCCGCCTACCTCGCCGCGGCGCGGCGGGCCGGCGCCGTGCTCGCCGTCTCGGAGAGCACCCGCTCCTCGCTGGAGGAGGTCGGGATCCCGCCTGGGAAGATCACGGTCGTGCCTGCCGTGGTCGATGCTTCCGAGCTGCGCTTCGATCCCGAGGCCCGCATCCGCCTGCGCGCGGAGTGGGGCGCCGGGGAGGATGCCTTCGTGGTCGGCTGCGTCTCCCGCCTGCACGCCGGAAAGCCCATCCGCGTGCTGCTCGACGCCCTCGAGCACCTGGACGGCGACGTGGTCGTCGTCGTCGCCGGCGACGGCCCCGACGAGCCGGCGCTGCGCGCTCACGCGGCGCCCCACGGGGCACGTGTGCGATTCCTTCCCACTCCGCGCGGATACGTACACGAGGTGCTCTCCGCCTGCGACGTCCAGGTCTTCGCCCCGTTTCGCACCGAAGGGCTCCCACGGTCGATCCTCTTCGGGCAGCTCACCGGGCGGCCGGTGGTCGTCACCGACCCGGGCCCGGTGCCGGGGATCGTCCCCGAGGGCACCGGCGCCTCGGTCTCGCCGCCCAACGACCCGCGGGCGCTCGCCGCGACGCTCGAGGCCTACCGCCGCGACCCCGAACGGCGGGCCCGCGAGGGCGAGGAAGGGCGGCGATGGGCGACGGAGCGCTACGCGCGGGAGCGCACGGTGGACCGGATCGAGGCGATCATTCGCGAAGCTGCCGCATGAGTACCGTGGGCGCCGAGACGATCGTGCGCGGAGGAAGGTGACCAGGATCGGGGACGTCGAGGCGATCCTCGGAGGGGCGGATCGATGAGGATCGTCAGCGTGATGACCAGCCAGGCCTACGGAGGCGCCGAGTTCGCCGCCGTGGAGATGCTCGACGCGCTGATCGACCGCGGGCACGACGCGGTCCTGCTCACCAACGACGCCGCCCTCGTGCGCGAGACCAAGGTCCGGGCCGCCCGCCTGGATCTGGGCCCCAAGCTCTCGACGCGGACGTGGCGGAAGCTCATGGTCCAGTGGGTGGCCCACACCGCGCGCATGGCGGCGGCGCTTCGGCGCTGTGCGCCCTACGACGTCCTCCTCGTCCACTACAAGAAGGAGCAGCTCATGGCGCGGTGGCTGCCGCGCCGCATGCGCTCGACGCTCGTGTGGGCCGAGTGGGGGCCCCTGCCGTTCCCGATGCGACGCGGCCTGCCGCGCCGCATGTTCCTCTCGGCGGCCAAGCGGGCCGAGGTGATACTGGCGATCTCCGAGGGCACGAAGCGCTCGCTGGTCGACGTCGGGATCCCCGCGTCCCAGATCATCGTGGTCCCCAACGCGATGCGCACCGAGGAGATCGTCCCCAGCGAGGAGGGCCGCTCCCGCGTACGCGGCGAGCTCGGCATCCCGGAGGAGGCCTTCTGCGTGGGCTGCATCTCGCGCTTCGACCACAAGAAGCGAAACGACGTGGTCATCGACGCGACGATCGAGCTCGGGCGGGACGCCCACCTGCTCATGGGAGGCGCCGGGGAGCGCGAGCCCCAGCTGCGCGAGCGCGCCGCGCCGCTCGGCGAGCGCGCGCACTGGATCCCGACCCCTGGCGGCGACGTGGGCGACGTCCTCTCGGCCATGGACGTCCTGGTCTTCTGCCCCAGCCCGACCGAGGGTCAGCCCCGCGCCGTGATCCTGGGCATGCTCACCGAGCGGCCGTGCCTCTCGACGGGGCCCGAGGGCGTCGCCGACATGATCGACGAGGGGATCGGGGAGATCGTCGCGCCCGAGAACGACCCGCGCGCCCTGGCCCGTGTGCTCGCCCGCTACGTCGAGGACCCCGACCTCGGGCGCCGGCAGGGAGTCGAGGCGCGGCGGCGGGCCCTCGAGCGCTACGACGCGCCCGTGGTCGCCGAGCGGCTCGAGGAGCTCTTCCGCCAGGCGGGCGCGCGGGGGTAGGTGGTTTTGTCCCGGCCGTGGGTGTGCGCGAAGCGAACGGCGGGCAACGAGGGAGCGCGAACCGGGGTGTCCGGACTAACCCGCCATATGCGCGGGTAACTCGGCACACCCCTGCGATTACCACCCCTTACCCGTTCGTCGCCGCTGTTCCGCGCCCCCGCAGAAGAGTCGCGGCGCCAGCCCTCCACCCCCTTCGCCAGCCGCTGTTCGCGCCCACGCGAAGGCCTCGCGCCAAGGGGCGCGCGCCTACACCGCCTCGCCGGCCGCCTCCCGCACCGCAGCGACCACGGCGTCGAGCTGCTCGGCAGACATCTGGGCCCAGAGCGGTAGGGCGACGTGGCGGTCGGCCATCTCCTCGGCCCGCGGAACCTCAGAGGTGGGCCGGCCGTCCCCGGCGAACTCGCTGAAGCGGGTGAGCGACTCGTAGACGGTGGTCTGGATGCCGTGCGCGGCCAGCATCTCGCGAAAGCGGTCGCGGGAAGGGCGGTCGGGGAGCAGAACCGGGAAGGCGAAGTGCGAGCTTCGCTCCACCTCCTCGTCGCTCCAGCACAGAGCAATCCCCTCCACCCCGGCGAGGCGCTCGCGGTAGGCGCGGACATGCTCGCGGCGGGCCTCGATGTCCGCCTCCAGCCGCGGCAGGCGGCTGAGCCCGAGCGCGGCGCGGCCCTCGTCGATGCGGTAGTTGAAGCCGATGTCGACGATGTCGTAGGTGTCGGCGTAGCCGCGGTGGCGGTCCCAGGTCCCGCTGGTCATCGCGTGCGAGCGCAGCGAACGGCAGCGTGCCGCCGGCTCCTCGTCGGCGCAGAGCACCAATCCGCCCTCCCCCACGGCCAGCTGCTTCTTCGAGAAGAAGCTGAAGCACCCGAGGTGGCCGACCGTGCCCGCGAGGCGGCCGCTCGTCGTTCGGGCGTCGATGGCCTGCGCGGCGTCCTCGATCAGCGCGATCCCGCGCTCGTCGCATAGCGCGCGCAGCGCCTCCACCTCCGCGGCGTAGCCGCAGAAGTGGACGGCGAGCACGGCGCGCGTCCGCGGCCCTATCCGCCGCGCCACGTCCTCGACGTCCAGGTTGAGATCCCCGCCTCCCACCACGTCGCACAGGACGGGCTCGGCGCCGCAGTAGCGCACCGCGTGCGCGGTGGCGACGAAGGTCACCGCGGGAACGATCGCCTCGTCGCCCGGCCCGAGGCCGATCGCCCGGCAGGCCAGGTGCAGCGCCGCGGTGCCGCTGGAGACCGCGACGGCATGGCCGCCCCCGAGGTGCTCGCTCAGCGCGGCCTCGAACGCCTGGGTCCGCGGGCCCGAGGTCAGCCAGCCCGAGCGCAGGCAGTCCAGGACGGCCTCGACGTCCTCCTCGCTGATCACCACGTCGGTGAGGGGGATCGACCAGCTCACGCCGCCAGCTCCCCCTCGATGGCGGAGCACACACGGTCCTGGTCGGCTTCGGTCATGTGGGGGTAGAGGGGGATCGTCACCTCGGCGCGGGAAGCCCACTCGGTGCGCGGGAGGGAGACCCCCGGGAAGCGCTCGCGGTAGGCCGTGAACTCGTGGACCGCGGGATAGAAGATGCTCGTCTGGATTCCGTGTCCGGCCAGCAGCGCTTCGCGCAGGGCGGGCCTGCGGTCGGGCTCTTCGAGGAGGATCGCCATGACGTAGGCCGAGCTGAGCTCGAGCGCCTCGTCGGGGTAGGGCACGATCACCCCGGGCACCTGCGAGAGCCGCTCGCGGTAGGTCGCGACCAGCTCGCGGCGGCGGGCGATCTCCGCTTCCAGGCGCCTGAGCCGCGAGAGCAGCAGGGCGCAGCGCGGCTCGTCGAGGCGGTAGTTGAGGCCGGGGCCGATGACGTCGTAGCCGCCGGCGGTCCGCGTGTGGCGCTCCCAGCTTCCCGAGGTCATTCCGTGCGAGCGCCAGCGCCGCGCCAGCTCTGAGACCTCGTCCGAATCGGTGGCCAGAAGGCCGCCCTCGCCCGCCGGCAGCACCTTGTTGGAGAAGAAGGAAAAGCAGCCCGCCAGGCCCCACGTGCCCAGCTTGCGCTCACCGAGCCGCGCGCTGGGCGAATGCGCGGCGTCTTCGACGAGCGCGAGCCCGTGCGCGTCGCACAGCGCGCGCAGCCGGTCGACCGCCGCGGGGTAGCCGGCGAAGTGCACCGCCGCCACCGCCTTGGTGCGTGGGGTGATGCGCGTGGCCACGTCGTCGGGGTCGATGCCGAGGTCGTGGGGGCCGACGACGTCGGCGAAGACGGGCGTCGCGTCGCAGTAGAGGACGGCGTTGGCCGTGGCCGCGAAGGTGTAGGACGGGACGATGACCTCGTCGCCCGGGCCGACGCCCGCGGCGAGGTAGGCGAGGTGCAGCGCCGCGGTGCAGCTCGAGACGACCACCGCGTGGCGGCAGCCCAGCTGGGCGGCGAAGGCCTCCTCGAAGGCCGCCGCCCGCGGCCCCATCGTCAGCCACCCCGAGCGCAGCGTCTGGGCGACCGCGTCCAGATCCTCGGGCTCGAGCCGCAGATCGAAGAGGGGGATCTGCGGCGCGCTTCCCGTGGCGGTCACGGGATGTTGCGGTACCCGCGGTCCCAGGGATCGGCGAAGCGGCCCTCGCCCAGCGCGTCGATGAGCTCGGCGATGCCCGTCGGCACCGTCATCGCGGGCTGGAAGCCGAGCGCGCCGCGGATCTTCTCGAAGGAGACCTTGTAGTCGCGAGGATCCTCGTCGCGGGCGACGTAGCGGACCTCGCCGGTGTCGATCTGGCCGTGGATGATCTCGACGAGGTCGAGCTTGCGGTAGTTCTCGTCGGAGTGCCCGACGTTGAAGACCTCGCCGACGACCTCCACGTCGGGGGCGTCGAGCACCGTGCCGATGGCCAGCGCGGCGTCGCGCACGTGGACGTAGGGGCGCCAGAACTGCTCGCCGAAGACCTCGAGCACCCGGTCGGCCCACAGGTCGCGGGTGAACTCGTTGACCGTCAGATCGAAGCGCATCCGTCGAGCGACGCCGTAGACGGTCGCCAGGCGCAGGACCGTCGCCGGCAGCGGCGGCCCGTCGAGCAGGCCCTTCTCCACCTCGACCTTCTGCTCGGCGTAGAGGGAGACCGGCGCGAGCTCTGAGTCCTCGGTGATGGGCACGGTCGGGTCGGCCATGCGCCCGTAGTTCGAGCAGGTCGAGGCGAAGATCAGGCGCTGAACGCCCGCCTTGGCGGCGTCGGCGACGAGCGTGCGCGTCGCCTCGACGTTCACCGCGTACGCCAGCTCGGGGTCGCGCGCGCAGGCCGGGTCGCCGACGATCGCCGCCAGGTGGACGACCTCGTCGACTCCCTGGAGCGCGGCTTCGCGGGAGGCGTCGTCGCGCACGTCGCCGCGGACGACGTCGACGCCGCTCGCCTCGAGGCGGGCGGCGACATCCTCCTGGCCGTGCAGCAGGACGTCGAGCGCGCGGACCTGACGGCCGCGGCGCTGAAGCTCTTCGACGACGGTCGCGCCGACGTAGCCCGAGCCGCCCGTGACCAACGTCGCCGTCACTACCCGTCCCCGTCCCCGGTGAACGTCGAGGTGACCGGCTCGCGCTTCTCGGCTCTGCGTTGCTTGCGACTGGACCCGGCGTCCTCGCTGGCGTACTCGTAGGTCGAGTAGTCGCTGGCAGCGGATTCCCGCAGCCCCGTGACGACCAGGCCGAGCGGCTGTAGGCGGTGCTGCTCGAAGATCTCGCGCGTCTGGCGGGCCTGGGAGCGGGTCTCCTGGTAGGCCCGCACGACGTGGATGCACGTATCGACCTGCGGGGTGTTGAGCAGGATGCGCGCGTCGGCCACCGGGAGCAGCGGGGGCGCGTCGAGGACGATCACGTCGTACATCTCCGCGAGGCGGGCGAGCACCTCCTGCATGCTGTGGCCTCGCAGGAGCTCGGCGGGGTTGGGCGGCAGCGGGCCGGCGGGGAGCACGTCGAGCGTCGCCTCGTGGGGGACCAGCACGTCCTCGAGGCGCTTGACGCCGACGAGGACGTTGGTGAGCCCCGGGCCGCCCCGCTCGATCGGGACGTGGCGCTGGAGCGCCGGGCGCCGCAGGTCGCACTCGACGACCACCGTGCGCAGGTCGGCCACCGCCGCGGCGCGGGCCAGGTAGATCGAGACCGTCGTCTTGCCCGTCGAGGCGATCGAGCTGGTGACCACCAGGGTCCGCGCCCGCTCAGGCGTGGGCGCCTGGAACTCGACGCTCGACCGCAGGATGCGGAAGGGCTCGAGCGCCATGGCCCGCTCCTCGGGCCGCCGGGCGGTGAACACGCGCTGGGGGAGGGTCACCAGCGCGCGGCGGCGGTAGTAGCGCTCGAAGTCCTCGACGGTCTTGACGCGGCGGTCGAGCACGTCGAGCAGGAAGATTACGCCGACGCCGATCAGGCCACCCACCAGGAAGCCCAGCAGCGCGTCGAGCTTGGTGTTCGGGTAGGCGGGCGAGGCGGGCACGCGAGCCTCGTCGACCGGCTCGGCGTTGCCGGTCTGGACGGCCTCCAGCGCGATGAGCCGCTGAAGGGCGTCCTGGAGGGAGTTGCGCTCCGCGGGGGAGCCCGGCGCCAGCGAGGCGATCCGAGAGCGGATCAGCGCTTCGCCCTCGGCGATCTTCTGGCGGTCCGTTCGCTTTCGAAAGGCGACGAACTGGGTCACGAAGCTGTTGGCGATCCTGGCGGCCAGCGCGGGATCCTCGTCGACGACCGTCACGTTGACGATGTCGGAGTTCGCCGCGAGCTCGGCCGTGGTCTGATCGAGGAGGTCGACCGGAGCGCGGTCGATGCGCAGCTCGCGCTGGACCGACCGCGCGACGGGCAGTGCCGTGACCAGCGCGACGTTGGTCGAGGCGTCGCGCGTGGGGTCGTTGGAGGGCGAGAAGACGTCCGCTCCGCCGATCGCCGCCCCGAACTGGGGGTTGCGGAAGAGCAGGCGAGACGTGGCCTCGTACTCCTTCGTCTGCCGGAGCGAGTAGGCCAGCGCCGCGCCGCCGCAGGCGAGCGCGGCGAGCACGACGATCCACCACCGCTCGCGCAGCACGCGCAGGGCGTTGACGAAGGCGGACGTCCGCTCGGGGAAGCCGCCACCTTGCTCGATGGTCGGGAGGGAGGGCACGGCTCGCACTCCCCAGGTTATCGGCGAAAGAGGTCGGAGGGATGAGGGGGGATTTGGAGACCTTGCCCGCGTCGAACACCTGGCCATGTCCGGGCGGGAGGCACGAGTCCGCCGGGCGCCGGGCCGAAGAGGGTCGTGGGCGACAACCGTCGCTTACCGAAAAGGCACACCCGTCGCGAGGCGGGGCCGCAAAGCCAGGGGCCTCTCGCAGGCCGCCCAGCCACCGAAGGAGCGACGATGTTCTTCAGCCGACCCCTGCCCGGCGCGGGCCACCGCGCCACCGTTCTCGCCCTCGCCGGCCTGGCCGCCCTCGCGGCGGCGCTGCTGCTCGCGACCCCGCCGGCCGGCGCCGCATCGCGCGACCGCACGCCGCCGAAGGTGACCTGGCTGAGCCCCGGCGGCGCGCTGACCGCGGCGAAGGGCTCCAAGCAGGGCTGCAAGGTCCGCGCCCGCGACCGCGGCGGCGTGGCCCGCGTCGACTACGTCGTCAAGGGCCGCCGCATGGCCCGCGACCGCAAGGCTCCCTTCACCTGCAAGGGCCTGGAGCGCAAGCTCAAGCCCGGCCGCTACAAGGTCACCGCGCAGGCGGTAGACCGGCAGGGCAACAGCGGATCCGCTTCTAGCCTGGTGACCGTGGTCGCCTCGAGCACCTCCGGGTCCTTGCCCTCGCCCCGCCTCCCCGCGCCGCGCCCGCCCGTGACCGTCCCCGGTCCCCGCGCCGACGTTCCCGCCCGGCCCGCCTCGGGCATCCACGCCAGCTTTCGCCACATGGACGAGCCCGGCATGCGGAGGGTCATGGCCCAGATGCGCGACGCCGGCATGGCCTACGCGCGGGAGGATCTCAGTTGGAAGGAGATCGAGGCCACGCCCGGTCAGTACGACTGGTCCTGGTACGACGTGCTCGTCGCCAACGCCGCGCGCAACGGGCTGCGGCTCATGCTCATCCCGAACAACTCCCCTGAATGGGCGACGGGCGCTTGGAACAAGATTCCCTCGAGCGGCGCCGCGCTGGACGCCTACATCCGCTTCATCCGCAAGGCCATCGAGCGCTACGGCTCGGGCGGGTCCTTCTGGTCCCAGCGGCCCGACGTCCCCAGGCTGCCGGTCGTCACCTGGGACATCTGGAACGAGCCCTACGCGCCCTCCCAGACCGAGAACCCGGATCCCGCAGCCTACGCGGGCATGTTCAAGGCCGTCGTCTCGGCGGTGCGCGGGGTCGACCCGCAGGCGCGCTTCATGCTCGAGGCCGACCTCGGGATCATCGGGCCCGATCCGCAGCCGCCCTTCCTCGAGGC
>JBBPZA010000105.1:0-15090 GCA_038199375.1 Solirubrobacterales bacterium
ATGCCGGCCCGGATCGACCGCAGCGCCGCGGTTGCCACGTCCGAGCGCGAGATCACCGCCTCGGCTTCGATGCTGTCGGTGACGGCGACGCCGCGGAAGCGCAGGCGGTTGCGGAGGAGGCCCTCGACCACCGCGCGGGACTGGGAGGCAATGCGCTCGGGATCGAGCGCGGGGTAGAGCGCGTGGGAGACCATCACCAGCGGCGTCCCGGCGCGTACCCCGGCGGCGAAGGGCTTGAGGTCTGAGCGCTCGAGGGTCGACCGGTCGCGATCGATGGTGACCGGCGCGTCGTCGGTGTTCTCCGTCGCGGCCCCGAAGCCGGGAAAGTGCTTGACGGTGGGGGCGACGCCGGTCCCTGCGTAGCCCCGCACCGAGGCGGCGGCGATCGCGGCGACCTCGCCCGGATCCCCCGGAAACGTGCGCCCGCCGAGCGCCGAGCCATCGACGGCGACGTCGACCACCGGCGCGAGGTTGACGTTCACCCCCAGGCGGCCGAGCTCGCGGGCGGTCGCCCGAGCCGCCATCCGCGCGGTCGCCGGATCGGACTGCCCGGCCTGCCCGCTCTCGGGCGGTGCGAAGGGGACGATGCGCACGTCGCCGCCCTCCTGGTCGGCCATGACCAGCGCGCTGCCGCGCGCGGCGCGCTGGAGGGTTCCCGTCGCGGAGCGGAGCTGCTCGGCATCGACGACGTTGTCGCGAAAGAGAATGACCCCGCCGCCGCGGCCCTCGCGCAGGATTCGCCGCACGTAGTCGGGGACCGGCGCGCCGTCGTAGCTGAAGGCGATGGTCTGGCCGACCCGTTCGGAGAGGGTCAGCCGGTCGACCGCCTCGGCGCGCTTGGGCCGCGCCCCCCCTCGGCCGCCGGGGTCGGCGGCCGGCGCGCGGGCGGCCGGCGCACGCTCCCCGCCTCCCTCGTCGCGGCCGCACGAGCCCACGATCGCTCCGAGCACCGCGGCGGCGCTCGCGGCGACGGCCAGGAGGGCGAGGCGACGGCGGGCGGCAGATCTCGGCGAGGGGCGGGGCGGCGGGGCCACGGGCAGGCGGCGAACCGTATCCGCTCGGCGGCGCCTCGCGGGCCGGCTCGCCACGCGCGCTCCTCGCGCACGGGCGCGGCCCGCCACGCAGCCGGGCTACTCCCGGCGTTCCTCGCGCACGGGCAGCACCTCGCGGGGAATCTCACCCGGGCCGACAGCCTTCTCCTGCACTTCGAACCAGCCCCGGTAGCCGAAGAGGGGGCCCCAGCGCGGATTGGTCACCGCGACGTCGATGCGATATCGCTCCTCTTCCTCGCTCCACCACTCCCGGACGTCGGCGTAGCCGGAGAGCGCCATGGGAAATCTGAAGCCGACCCGGCGTTCGTAAAAGCGCTGCTCGCCCGACCGCAGCCGCAGCCCGCCCTGCTCGTCGACGCCGAGCTCGATGTCGACGGCCAGGTGTTGATGGCTGCCGAGGTAGTCGAGGTGGTAGATGGAGCGGTACTCGTTCATGGGGTTCTCGGCCGGCGCAGGCAGCGCGACGCCCGCGGCAGATCCTGCGGCGATCGCCCGGCGGTCAGGGCCCTGAGCGGGTGAACCGGCTCGACGTGCTTCTCGAGCCATAGTCGCAGGGTGTCGAAGCTGTAGGCGGTCGCCCACCCGATCGCCCGGCGGAAGAACAGCCGGTCGAGCACGCGCCCGAGCACTCCCCACCGAACCTCGTAGTCGTAGCGGGTCAGGAAGCGGACGCCGCCGTCCGTCGGGAGGTAGCGCCAGAGCCGGGCCAAGCATAGGGCCGCTCAGGCTCCTGGCACTGCGTGGAGGCCCTACGCGGCCTCTGACAACGCCGCCAGCTCGCGGCGCGTCGCGAGCTCGGAGAGCGCCTTGCGCTCGATCTGGCGAACGCGCTCGGCGCTGATCCCGAGGCGCTGGCCGACCTGCGACATGGGCAGCGGATCGCGCTCCCCGTTGAGTCCGAAGCGAAGCTGGATGACTTCGCGCTCGCGGTCGGGGAGCTGCCGGACCGTTCGCCGGACCGTCTCTTCGGTGAGGTCGAGGTGGACCTGCTCGTCGACGGGCGTCGCGTCGGACGGCATGAGATCGCCCAGGCCGGTCTCCTCCCCCTCGCCGACCGGGCGGTCGAGGCTGGTCACGATGCGCGCCACGTCCTCGAGGTCGATCACCTGCTCGAGCGGCAGCTCGGCAGCCTCGGCGATCTCCTGCAGCGACGGGTCGCGGCCGAGCTGCGCTGCCAGGCGGCGTGCCGCGGTCGCTATGCGCCGCTCGCGCTGAGCGATGTTCGTCGGGAGGCGGATGGAGCGCCCGCGGTCGGCGAGGCCGCGCTGAATCGCCTGACGGATCCACAGGGTCGCGTAGGTCGAGAAGCGAAAGCCCCGCCGCCAGTCGAACTTCTCCACCGCCCGGATGAGGCCGAGGACGCCCTCTTGGATGAGGTCGAGCAGGCACAGCTCGCCGACGCCCTGGTAGCGGCGGGCGATGGAGACGACGAGCCGGAGGTTCGAGTTGATCAGGCGGTCCTTGGCGGCGAGGTCGCCTCGCTCGAAGCTCTTGGCGAACTCGATCTCCTCGTCGGGGGTGAGCAGGGGATAGCGCCCGGCCTCGTTGAGGAAGAGCTGGAGGGCGTCGGTCGTGTGCCCGGCGAGCTGAGCATTGGTGTAGGCCGTGGGCCCGGAGTCGGCGCGCCCGCAGTCGTCGCTGACGTCGAGGCCGCGCGAGTCGAGGGCATCGTGCAGCTGGTCGACCTCCTGGTCGCCGAGGTCGAGGTCGCGTACGAGCCCTTCGATCTCGGAGCTGTTCAGGCAGCCCCGCTCCTCGCCGCGCGTCACGAGGGCGGCGACCTCCGGCTGCTCCATGAGACTCTCGATAGCCATTCAACTTGGGTTTCCCATCCCGGTCCACCCTCAATCTCCCTCTGCCTTCCCCGGCGCGCGCTCGCTCATTCGAAAAGGAGAAGTCGACGCGGCGGCGAAGTGCCCGAGGTGGCCTGGGTCCTGAAGTCACACCACGCCGAGGTCCACGCGGAGCGGATCCTCGTCGAGGCGCGTAGGGCCGGTGGTCGAATTCGGCGCGGTGCCGAGCAGGACGCGCGCCAGATCCGCTCCGACGCGGCGCTCGGCACGGGCGAGGCCGTCGCTCGGCTCGAGCGCGAGGTCGCCCGCGTCGCCGGCGAGCTGGCGGGGGCGCTCGCGCGATTCCGGGCGGAGCTGGAGGAAACCGCGGCGTCCGAGCGAGTCGCTCCCTCCGTGCCGCCGCTCCGACCCGCCCCCTCCTCCGGGGCCGCCGCACGGCGGGCCAGTATGCGCGACAGTCCGCTCGCCCACCTCTTCCGCGCAACCGACAACCGGCGCCCCCATCTAACCTAGCGGCTCCGCCGAGCCCCTCCTCCGTCATTCGCAGGAGTATCGACGACGGGCCGGCGACCGACGCTCAACGGATCCGCAGCGCGGAGGAGTCGGTGAGGATCGCCCCGGTGCGGGCGACCCCCTGCGCCTCCACCTTGTAGACCCCGCGCGGAAGCCCACTCCGGGGCATCCTGACCACTGCGACGCCCCGCTTCTCGGGACCGAGCCTGGCCAGCCTCCCCTGCGCGACGACCTGGCGATCGAAGTCGCGGAGCACCACGCGAAGGCTCTTCAGCGTCGCCCGCTTGACCCGGAGGCCCACGCTGAGCCGGCCGCGCTTGGCGAGCCGCTCGGCGCTCGTTCCCCTGAGCCTCGAGATGAACAGCCGGGCGCCTCTGGGCGGAGCCGTCGGCATGAGCTGCGGGCCCGTGCCGGAGGAGAGCGGAGTACGCGAGATGGTGGCCTCCGGGCTCGCCGGCAGGCCGGGGACGCCGGCCGCACCGCCGCAACGAAGGTCCGCGAAGGTCGCCGTCTGGCCGCGCCCGACGACCAGCCGCTGGGTCTCGAGCACGACGCCTGCGGCGCTCTCGCAGGTGAGCCTCCACGCCTCGGTCGCGCCCGCCTTGGCCACGAAGGGGCGCGTGGACGGATTGACATGCCAGGCGAAGCGGCCGGTCTGGGGCACGACCGTCGTCGTTTCGAGGAAGTCGTCGATGAGCCTGGGCGCCAGATCCTGCGGGCACGGGACGGCGGCGGGCCCACCCCCCAGGGCCGGGGGGAGCTGACCGGTCAGCGCGTCGCCGCCCGTCGCGACCGGGCAGACGGGACTCGTCGCCGTCTTGAAGTCCTTGCGCGCACGGAGGATCCGGCCCGGGGGCGCCCTGCCGGCGATGATCGCGTGGTCGCGGGGGTCGGCCGCCTGCTCCCCGGCGAGCAGAAGCCCCTCGCGGACGCCCTTGCCGGCCTGCGGAGAGAAGGGGGCCCCGAGATACTGGTTGACCACGTTGCTCTCGTAGGGACCCTGAAAGCTTCCGCTGCCGCCCAGTTCGATGTTGTAGCCGAAGGTCCCCTGGGCGACGTAGTTCCAGTCCTCGGCTGCCCCGGTCACCTCGTAGAGCTCATAGGCGTACTCCGAGACGTAGCCCGCCGCGCGGCCGATCGCGTCGCCGAGCTCCTTGAGGCGCCGTTCGTCGGGCGCGAGGCCCAGCGCGCGAAAGCCCGGAGGGCGCAGCACGAGGGCCGCGAAGCTGTGGATGGCCTGGAGGTTGGTGATCTGCAGGCGCTGGGCGAGGCGGTGGACGGCGTCTGACTCCGGCTCGGACCAGGGCGCCGGCCCTCGATAGGTGTCGGAGTTGGGGTCGGTGCTCGCGCCGTTGCCGCCCCAGTAGGCGCCGTAGTTGCGGTTGAGGTCGACGCCGCTTCGCTCCGTGCAAGGCCTGCCGTCCTCGCCGGCGCGCGTCGAGGCGCAGTTCTTGCGCCGGTTAGAGCCCTGGCTCGAAGTGCCGGCGTAGCTTCGCGACGTCTGGTTCTCGCGTGAGACGATGAACCCGTCGGGGTTGACGACGGGGATGATCACGACGCGCTCGCGCCGCAGCAGCGCGGTCACCCGTGCATCCTTGCCGAACCGCTTCGCGAGATCGGTGGCGAGCTCCATGCTGACCTCGGCGGAAGGCCATTCGCGCGCATGATGGCCGCCGATCACGACGTAGACGGGCTTGCCGTCGTCGCGGCGGGCGACGGCGTCGGAGATCTCGACGCCCACGATCGGTCTTCCCTCGACCGACTTGCGTGGCAGGGTCACGAGGCGCACGAGCCCCGGACGTGCCTTGACCAGCCCCTCGAGCTCGCGGAGGTAGTCCTCGTAGCGGCGATACGTGGTGCGACCGGACGGCAGCGGCGATCGGGCTACCTGAGCGGCGTAAGCGCGGTCGACCCGGCGCGCGCGGGCGTTGGCGGCGGCGAGGTCGGGGACGCGAGTCGTCCAGCGGTAGCCGGCATCGACCAGCCGCGCACGGTCGCGGGGCCCCTCGACGAGCACGTCGGCGAAGCGCAACCCGCGCTCGTGGGTGACGTCGAGGCCGAGCGCCTCGATGCGCGGGATGTCGCGCTCCGGGGACGCCAGCCGCACGCGAAGCAGCGACGTTGTTGCCTGCGCGACCGAGATGGGCAGCAGGCCAAGGATGAGGCCGAGCAGCGAGATGCGCCTCACGAGGGCCATGCCATCGCCAGCGTATCCGTCGGGAGGTACCTACCCGGCCGCTTGGAGGCGCGCGAGCGGCTCTGCCCAATCCTCGAGCGAGGCGGGCGGAGGGATCCGGTAGCCGATGGACAGCGCTGCCCCGATGTCGCCCGTCGCCCACTTGGCGAACGTCTCGGCGAAGCGCTCCCGGGGCCCGGCGCACGCTCCGTCGCCGCCGCCCGCGTCGCACTCATAGCCGCGGGGGACTCCCTCGTCGAGCTGTCGAGCGAGGTCGTCGGGCACGAGCGCGAAGTCCACCACGTGCCCGAGCTCGTGGAGCACGAGCCGGGCGATGCCGCGTTCGCCGAGCTGTCGCGAGACGGCGCCGAGGGCGAGCACCACGTCATAGCCGCCGGGGCGAGACGTGGTCACCCCCGCGACGTTCGCCCCCGTCGAAGCGACGCGCACGGTGACCGCCCCGTCGACTCGGTCGATGAGCGCTCGCGCCTCTGGGCGAGCCCGGGCGACCGTCGCGAGGATCACCTGCTGGTCGACCGGATGCACGTCGGGGGCGAAGCGCAGGCCACCGCTGTGCTGGTCGTCGGTCAGCTCGGCGACCCGCGGCCCAGCCGCCGATAGCGGGGCTCGGGCCGGGACCCGCTGGCTCAGCGCGCCGGCGAAGAGGAGTGCCACCACCCCGAGGAACGCGATGGAGGATCGGCCGGGCATCCCGGTGCCCATCGGACGCCGGAGAGCTTTGCGTGACTTGAGTGCCCCGTCCGTCGACCGGTCTTCGAGCGAGCGGTGCTAGGCCGAGGCGTCGGCGACGGCGAACTCCCATCCCCGGCCGGCCTGCTTGGCACGGTACATCGCGACGTCGGCGCGAGCGATGACCTCCTCAGGATGCTCGGCGAGCCCGGGTGCCAGCGCGATGCCGATGCTCGCACCGAGGGCCACGGACTCCGTGCTCACCGGAAAGGGCTCGGCGAGCGCGTCCGTGAGGCGACGGGCGATCTCCTCTGAGAACAGGGTGTGGTTGGGCAGGCCGGTGGGCCACGTCGAGCCCTCGCAAGACGTCTTCGGCGACTTCCTCGTACGCCGGTGATGGAGTCCGCGATCAGCCCCGCGGCGCACGACCAGGATGCGGGCGTCGAGCTCGACCCGCCGCTCGCCGAGCCCCAGGCGGGCCCGCAGGTCCACGACCGGCAGCACCTCCCCGGCGTGCCGCCTGCCCGGGCGGCAGTCGCTCGGCCGGCGTGCTTCGCTGTCGCCATGCAATTCGACACCCCTGTGGGCTCATCGTCGAAAACCGTCAGGGCTTGACCGCTGGCCTCTACGGTACTCCGGGGTGGTGAAGCCACTGAAGATCCTCATGGCGGATGACTCCGCCACCTCACGGCTCGTGCTCCAGCGAGCGCTGGAGCGACTCGGGCACGAGGCGCTGGTGGCCCGGGACGGCGTCGAGGCGTGGTCGAGCTTCCTGCTTGCCCGCCCCTCGGTGGTGATCAGCGACTGGGTCATGCCCGGTATGGACGGCGCCGAGCTTTGCCGGCGCATCCGCCAGGACAGCGACGGTCCCTACACCTACTTCGTGATGCTCACCTCGCTCGAGGACAAGGAAGACGTGCTCGACGGGATGCGCGCCGGGGCGGACGACTACCTGACCAAGCCGCTCGACGAGCACGAGCTCGAGGTGCGCCTGATCGCCGCGGCCCGGGTGACCGAGCTGCACGACCGCCTGGAGGAGCTCAAGCGCCAGCTCCACCAGGAAGCCCGCGTCGATCCGCTCACCCACGTCGGCAACCGCCTTCGCCTCCGGGAGGACCTCGAGGCGCTCGCGGGCCGAATCGAGCGCTACGGGCACGGCAGCTCGCTCGCCCTGTTCGACATCGACCGCTTCAAGGCGTTCAACGACACGGCGGGCCACCTTGCCGGCGACGAGGTCCTCGCCGCGGTGGCCGCCGAGCTTCGCCGCCAGGCGCGGCGGGGCGACGAGGTCTACCGCTACGGCGGCGAGGAGTTCGTCGTGATCTTCCCCGAGCAGGACACCGCGCACACGCGGCTGGCCGCCGAGCGCATGCGGGCGGCCATCGAGCGTCTCGCGGTCGAGCACCCCGCCGGCGGAGTCGTGACGGTGAGCGCCGGCGTCGCCGTGATGACCGCCGCGGAAGCCGGCACGCCCGAGGCGGCGCTCAAGCGCGCCGACGACGCGCTCTACCGGGCCAAGGAGGCCGGCCGCAACCGGGTCGAGGCCGCGGCCTAGGCGGGGCCTCGCGCCAAGCGAAGCGAGCCCGGCACCCGCGCGCGACGACTCGCCCGGACGACTCGCGCCACCCATTCCTTATTCCTCGCGCGCTCGGCTATAGCAAAACGTGTTGCCGTTGCCCCGGGAGTCAAAGCCGCCCGCCTCCTTGTCCTTCTGGCCCGTCCACCGGTTGCTCTCGACGAGGTTCTTCGACGAGTTCTCCTTGACGTCGACGCACTCGTTGCCCTTCGTCACGAAGTCGTTGCCGTGGATCCAGTTGCGGTTGGAGCGGTCCTTGGCCGCGTCCGGCGCTCCGTTCTCGCCCTGCTGCCCGACACCGCCGCCCGCCGCGAGTTGCGCGAATCCCGCGGGCGCGCGGCCGCGCGCCGCGTCGCGTTTTGAACCCCTCCCCCCAGGGCACGGCCAAGGTCATGACCTCATCTACCAATCAGAGTCCGAACATCCCCCTGCGCGGCGGCGCGGAGATTCCTCAGCTCGGCTTCGGCGTCTTCCTGGTTCCGCCCGAGGACACAGCGGAGGTTGCCACGCGGGCCCTGCTCACCGGCTATCGCCACATCGACACCGCGGCCGCGTACGAGAACGAGGCGGGCGTCGGGCAGGCATTGCGGGCGTCCGGCCTGGATCGCGGCGATGTCTTCGTCACCACCAAGTGCTTCAACCACGACCATGGCTACGAGCAGGCCAGGCACGCTTTCAAGGCAAGCCTGGACCGCCTCGAGCTCGACTACGTCGACCTCTACCTCATCCACTGGCCGGTCCCGGCTCACGACAAGTACGTCGAGACCTGGCGCGCCTTCATCGAGCTGCAGGAGGAGGGCCTCGTCCGCGCGATCGGGGTCTCCAACTTCCAGCCGGCGCATCTCGAGCGCCTGATCGCCGAGACCGGGGTGACCCCGGCCGCCAACCAGGTCGAGTGCCACCCCCGCCTCCAGCAGCAGGGGCTGCGGCGCGAGCACGGCGAGCTTGGCATCGTCACAGAGGCGTGGAGCCCGCTGGCACAGGGTCAGGTGCTCGACGATCCGACGATCGCCGGGATCGCCGAGGCTCACGGCAAGACGGCCGGCCAGGTCGTCATCCGCTGGCACCTGCAGATCGGCAACGTGGTGATCCCCAAGTCGGTCACCCCGGCGCGCATCGAGGAGAACTTCGACGTGTTCGACTTCCACCTCTCCGACGGCGAGATGGACGCCATCGAAGCGCTCGACGCCGGGGAGCGCATCGGGCCCGACCCCGACACCTTCGTCCGCCCGTGACGGCCGGCAAGTAGCCGCCGGTGCGGCGGCACGCCCCATGTGACCGGCGCGCGCCGCCCAGCCGAGGTGACCGGGCGGCGGCGCTGGTCGAGCCGGGCGCTGAGGCCGGGTTAGACCCCGAGCTCCTCGGAGGCCAGCCTGGCGCCCTCGAGCCTGACGGAGATCTTCTGCATGGCGACGTCCCGCGCGAAGTCGGGCGAGCCGTGCTTGGGCTTCTCGTCCCGGCTGAACGGCGAGAAGCCGCAGTCGTCGGTGGCGCCGAGGCGCTCAACCGGGATATACTTGGCCGCGGTGACGAGGTCGTCCTTGACCTGCTCCGCGGTCTCCACATCGGGCGTCAGCGGATTGATGACCCCCATGAAGCAGACCTGCGCGACGCCGTCTGCGTCCTCGCGGCTGTTCTCCCCGCAGAGCTTGTAGACCTTCTCCTTGTCCTCCTCGCTCGCGCACTGGATGAGGAAATAGCCCGCGTTGATCTTGAACATGTGGTTGAGGAGCTTCTCGTAGGGGACTTCCTTGGAATGCACGGAGTCCATGTCGCCGCCGGGGCAGGTGTGGATGCCGATGTTCTTGCGCTCCTCGGCCGAGAACCGAACGAGCACGCGGTTGTTGAGGTCGATGAAGTCCTGGAGCATGTCCTTGCCGGTCCAGGGGTTGCGCGAGTCGTTCTTGTTTGCCAGCCGGCCTTCGGTGAAGTCGATCGAGACGCGGACCGCGCCGGCGTCGAAGCACTGCCGGATGTCCTTCTCGCACTCGTCGACCAGGTCTGAGAGGAAGTCCTCGCGCGAGTAGCCCTCGATCTCGTCGTCGAGCGGGTAGAGGAGCATCAGCATCGACGGGGCGATGACCGCCTGCTTGACCGGGTTGGAGGCGATCTCCTTGTTCTTCTCCACGAACTCGCTCGCGTAGGTCTTGTACTTGAACGGCCCGCCGGTGAGGCGTGGAAGCTGCCGGTGATGGCCGTCGTCGAAGATCGCGAAGTACTGGCCGTCGCCCGCGAGGTTGTCGGCCAGGCCCGTGCCGGCCAGGGTGTCGGTCAGCGGGTAGGTGGCAAAGCTCGACTCGCGCTGCTCGCCGTCGGTGACGACCGGCTCGCCGGTCTCCTCCAGACGCTTGATCGAGTCCTCGGCGGCCTCGTCCTGCTTAGCCTGAAGATCCTCAAAGGTGATCTTTCCGTCGTCGTAGGCCTGGTAGGCCTCCTGCAGCTCCATCGGTCGGGGCAGCGACCCGACGAGCTCGGTGGGGATCGGCATGCAGCTCTCCTCGTTCGTACTTTGGGGTTTGGCGACCGCCGAATCCCCTCCCGGCCTGACCGTAGCAAGAAGGGATACCTGCCCCTCAGCGTTCGGAATCGCGCGGTGGCGAGCGCGGCCGTCGGGGACGGCCTTCGCGACGAGCTTCAAACGCAGACACGGCTGGGAGAGCCGGCATAGCTGCCAGAGTCCTGGGGATGTCCAAAGTGGCGACGATCGGCGTCTACGGCTTCACCTCCGGAGCGTTCCTGGCCGCCCTGCGCGACGCGGACGTCGGCTTGCTGCTCGACCTGCGCCAGCGCCGCGGTGTTCGCGGCAGCGAGTATGCGTGGGCGAACTCGCTTCGCCTGCAGGCGGCGCTCGCCGAGGCCGGAGTCGGCTACCGCCACCTCCCCGAGCTCGCGCCGACCACCGAGCTGCGCCAGCTCCAGTACCGCGAGGACGCGCGGATGGGCGTGGGCAAGCGCTCGCGCACCGAGCTCGCATCGGCCTACCGGGAGCGCTACACGAAGGAGATCCTCGACCGGGTGGACCTCGAGGCCATCGTGGCGCGCTTCCCTCGAGACCACGGGAGCGCGCTGCTCTGCGTCGAGCGCGACCCGGAGGCCTGCCATCGGTCGCTCGTCGCGCAGCGACTCGCCGAGCGCCACGGCGTGTCGGTGTCCCACCTGCGGCCCTAGTGCTCGCCCGCGCGGCCTCCGGGATCGATCCGGCGAACCTGGCCGGGATCGATCTCCACTGGCTCCACTTCGTCGGCCATCGGGTCGACCCCGGCGAGACGCTCGGATGGGGAGACGTCCTGGACGTCCTCCTCGTAGAGGTCGAACCACGGCAGTCCGTGCTCGGTGTAGAGGGCGGCGCTCACCGGGCTGGGCGGGGGCTCGCGACCCGTCATCGCCCGGTACTGCTCGCTGATGAACTTCTTGTCGGCGGCCGAGAGCTGGCTGTTCTGCTCGGTGCCCTTGCCGTCGGTGAACAGGGCGCTCGGGAAGGCGTAGAGCATGATCGACTTCCGGTCGAACTTCGTGGCGTCGCCTGCTCGCGCGAGTAGCGCGGGAGGACGTTGAAGTCGATGTCCTCCTTCGACCAGTAGTTCGGGGGCCCGGAGAGAAGTAGCGGTAGACCTCTGCGGTGTTCCAGTTCAGCGCGGCCTTCGGGCTCTGGTGCTCGTGGATGGCGCCGAGGGCGTGGCCGAACTCGTGCACGACGACGCGCTTGCGCTCCCTCGGGCGGGACGTCTCACGAGCCGGCCTGTCTCAGATGCCCGGCGAGGGCATCGAGCACCCGCGCCAGGCGGGCGCGGATCTCGTCATCGCGAATGAGCCCGTCAGCATCGACGAGCCGGCGCGCGACGGGGATGGCGCTGCAGGCGTCCTCGACGATCTCGGCGCCGACGTAGCCGAGCACCTTGCGCAGCGACTCGTGAGCGTCGGCACCCCCGGTCGGAGCGGCCGTTCCAGAGACGTTTATCCACGCGACCGGCTTGCCGTAGATCTCTCCGCCGCCGACGGTCCAGTCGAGAAGGTTCTTGAAGGACCCCGGGAGCGCCCCCGCGTACTCCGGGGTGCAGAAGAGCACCGCGCGGGCGGCTGCGACGCCGGCCCGCAGGTCCGTTACGGCCGGGGGCAGCGGCTCGTAGTCGTCGTCGGGGTTGAAGTGCGGGAGCACCCCCATCCCGTCGTAGGAGGCGGTCTCGACGCCGCCGGGCGCGACGGCTTGGACCGTCTTCAGCACAGCGGCGTTCGTCGAGCCGGCCCGCAAGCTCCCACATACGAGCAGCAGGCGGACGGTCTCCTGCGCCGCGAGCGCGGTCACCGGCGACCCGGCGGGACCGCCCGCCTGCGCTGCGGCCGCTCGGGCGGCGGAAGCGTCGCTTCGTCGAACAGCTCGCACTCGTCGATCGTCTGGCACGTGCAGCCGGCCGCAGCCTGCATCCACAGGCGTACCCGCGTTGCCCGCTCGATGAGCGCGTCGATCTCCGGAAGCCGGCGCGCCGCGACACCACGCATGCGGTCGGCGATCGGGTCGCCGCCGTCTCCGAGCAGGTCGCTGATCTCAACGAGCGAAAGGCCGGCGCGCTGGGCGACGTCGATGACGGCCAGGCGACGGAGGACGCTCTCGTCGTAGCGACGCTGCCCGGATACCCGACGGGGCTCCGGTAGCACGCCGACCTCCTCGTAGTAGCGAATCATCGACGCGCGCACTCCGGCGCGACGAGCAGCCTCCCCTATGCGCATCTCCACAGGCTCCCACTGGATGCCGTCAGGCGGAAGCGAACATCGTCCGGATCGCCTCGGCGCCATCGCCGGGCGCCGTGACGTCGAGGACGACGGTCTCGCCCCGGCGCTCGACGACCCAGTCGGCGAAGGCGCAGCAGTCGGCCTCGAGGCGGACCAGCTCGCGCAGCGTCGCCTCGACGCCGTCGTCGTCGGCGTACACGAGCCGCACCCCGCCCGGTGCAGGGCGCTGGTCGCGCAGGGCGGAGGCGGCGAGCCGGCGCCAGACCGCGCGCCGGTCGGCGAGCTCTGAAGGCGACAGCGAACACGCTGCGGGCAGCTCGGAAGTCTCCCGGATATCTGGCATGGGCCCTCCTCGACGTTGGGTCTTCGGACTTTGCACCCTCGAGTCGACTCGAAGTCAAGTACCGGCATCCGAGACGCGGGGAGCCCTCGGACGCTCGACGCCATCAGCGGAGGCGGCCGCGCCGGGAACCGCTTGCTCAGAGCCCGCGGACCAGCCGCTTGAAGACCCCTCGCAGGCTCTCCTTGCCGTAGGCGTGCGTTCCCTGCGCGGTGGTGAGGACGGCGATCGCCACGCGTGCGCGGCCGCGCTCGAGCAGCGCGACCTTGATGGTCGACCGCCCCCGTCCCCGAGCCCCATCCCCCCTTGAAGTACAGCCTCCACCCGCGCGGGGCGACCTGGCCGACGCCCCACCGCTGCGACGGTACGACCCGGCGGAGGAGGCGCATGGCCGTCGCGCGGTGCCGCGCGACGACGTAGCGATCGATGCGCAGGAAGAAGCGCGCCTGGTCGGCGGCGGAGATGCGGCTCTGACCCCACGCCCTGGTGGGGGCCGGACGGAAGCGCTCCATCCCGGCGCGGCGAGCGAGGCGGGTCAGCCGGCGGGCGCCGACGAAGGATCGGATGCGCGTGGCCGTCGGATTGTCCGAGCGTCGCACCATCGGCGAGATGAGCCGCCGGTCGGCGTCGCGCAGCGCGCGACTGCGGACGCTCGGGTGGTCGAGGTATGCGACGAGCAGCATCGCCTTGAGCACGCTGGCCGACGGCGCCGTCGCGTTCGCGCGATACCCCCATCGACCGTAGCGTCTGACGGCTACCATCGAGCCCCGCGGGCGGTTAGCTCAGCTGGTAGAGCGCCTGCTTTACACGCAGGAGGTCGCCCGTTCGAGCCGGGCACCGCCCATACGGATCGCTGGCTCAACGAGGGCGGCAGCTTGGGCGCGGACGCGGCTGCGCCACTTCGCGGTCCTATGAGCTAGCGAGCGTTGCGCCATCCGCGCAGCTGTCGGCGCACTAACGACGCGGGTTCAGCTGAACTGCAGTGACCCGCAGACAGGCTGCCTCGCGGGCGCGGGGTAAGGTGGACGGTGCGCTGGCCGAACCGGGCCGGGCCACGACACGGAAGGGACCGCTAGATGTCTGACAGCCCCTCGGATGCAGGCGTACTCGGAGATCGTCTGAGGCTCGGCACTGGATTTAGCGAATCGGAGCGTCCTGGCATCATCGGCCGGCTGAGTGCCTTGGACAGACGGCTCGGTTCTTTCCCCGAGGACAGCCTCGACCTTGAGTTGAGCATCAAAGAGCGCGAAGGGGCCGACCAGCGCGTGACGCTCGAGTGCTGGATGGCCGGTCAATCGCGACTGGTCTCCACGTCGGCGACAAGCTCGCTGCAGGACGCTTTGACGGAGGTGCGAGACGACATGGTTCGTCAGATCGAAGACGCGACCACGCGTCAAGAGCCGCGCAACAACCGCAGCCTGCGTCAGAAGCCGTGATGGCGATCTTCGACCGCGACGAGCTTCGCGCGCTCGCCACCGTGACGCCCGACCAGCCTGTGCTGAGCGTCTACGCCCGGACCGACCCGCGCGACCCGGGGAATACCAACCACACTCCGGCGTGGGAGATCGAGCTGCGCAACGGCCTACGGGCGGTGAGTGAGAAGCTCGACGCAGATCAGACGCAGCAGCGGTCGTTCGAGGCGCTCCGCGCCCGCGTTGAACGCGAGCTGGTGGAGCTCAGCGCTTCTGAGCGGGGGCGAAGCGTCGCCTGGTTCCTTCAGGCAGACGGAGAGACGTCGCGTCGGATTACGCTTCAAGTTCCGGTACGTCACGATCAGGTCGTGTGGGACGACAGGCCGTTCGTCTCACCGCTCGTGGACGTCGCCGACCGCGGCGCCATGAGCGGTGTGATGCTCGCCGGCGGAGACTTCGTGCGGCTGCTCCAGTTCGCGGACGGGAACATCGATGAACCGGACGACTCTACCTACGAGCTGAGCCTCGGCGACTGGCGACCCTACGAGGCCTACGCGTCCGCCAACCCCGCGCGCGGACAGCAGACCGTCTCCCACCGGGAGCGGTACAAAGCGCGCGTCAGCGAGCACCGGGGGCAGCTGTTCGAGACAGCGGCGGCAGCGACCGCAAGCCGCGTGGAGGACCTCGGATGGGAGCGCATCGTCATCGCCGCCGAGGGACAGTTCGCCAGCCGCTTCGAAGAGGCGCTACCCGAGGCGCTGCGAACCCGCGTTGTCGCGACCATCGACCACAACGTCGGGCACGACGATC
>JBBPZA010000106.1:0-55660 GCA_038199375.1 Solirubrobacterales bacterium
CTTAGAGTGACGTGGACCTCGCCTCGCAGGACGCGTCGGAGCTGACCTGCGCTCGGACTGTTGGCCCGCCGTGCGAGAACGGCCTCGACTTGGGCCGGCGTGGCGCGATGGAGTACGCCTGCCTCGTGGCAGGCACGCGCCAGCTTGTCAACCGCCAGAACGGCCGCGAGGTCGACGAGCGTACGCGGCACGGTCGTGATCGGGATCCCCCGGAACGCCGTCGCGTCGCGGCGGTCGATGCTCCGCGACCGCTGCGTGCTGATGCCCGCGATGCGTCGCTCCGTCCTGGTGATCACCTCCGGCCCTGGCTCCGCGCCCTTGAGGAGGCCGAGGAGACGGGCGGCCGCCCTGCCGCTCAAGAGCGCGCCGTCTCCGCACGCACACACGGCCGCCATGTAGCGCGCCTCGACGCTCGGTGCACGGTGCCCGACCCGGTAGACGCCCCGGTACTCGGCAAGTAGCACGCCTTTGCGCAGGCGCCGCTCGATGTCGGACGCCGACAGACCTGCGCCCAGCAGCTGCCCGCGCGTGGCCACTCCGTGCTGCGCTTCCGCGAGGCGCGCGAGTTCCTCCTCCGCCGTCCTGCTTTGTGTTCGCATACCGATGTCTAGGCAGGACGGCGGCGAAGTTCGCCCCCCCCGGCGCGTCGCGAACCGGTAGTCAGTCGACCGCCGGCGCGGCCTCGCGAAGGCCGAAGCGCTGGTGCAGGCGGCGCAATGGCCGGGGCGCCCACCAGTTCCACTCGCCGAGGAGGGCCATGAGCGAGGGGACGAGCAGGGCGCGGACGATCGTGGCGTCGATCAGCACCGCGGCGACGGTGCCCAGCCCGACCTCCTTGATGAAGATGATCTCCGAGGTCGCGAAGGCGCCCAGCGCGATCGAGAAGAGCAGGGCGGCCGCGGTGACGATCCGGCCCGTCCGCTGAAGGCCGACGGCGACCGCGTCGTCGTTGGAGGCCCCGGCGTCGCGCACCTCCTTGATCCGGGTCAGCAGGAACACGCCGTAGTCGGTGCTCAGCCCGAAGGCGACCGCGAGGAGCACGAGCGGCTGGGTCGACTCGATCGCTCCTTGACCGGTGTAGTCGAGCAGGCCCTCGAGCCGGCCGTCCTGGAAGACGAGAACCAGCAGACCGAAGGCGGCGCTCAGCGTGAGCAGGTTCATGAGCAGCGCCTTGATCGGCAGGATCACCGAGCCGGTCATCGCGAAGAGGATCACCAGCGTGGTCACCGCGAGGATGGTCAGGGCCACCGGGAGGCGATCGCCGGTCGCGGTCTGCTGGTCGACGAACACGGCGCTCTCTCCGCCGACGAGGGCCGGCCCGGGCGGTGCGACGCCGCGTACCGCGCGTACCAGGTCGAGCGAGCGCTCATCGAGGACGGGCCGCTCCGAGAAGACCTCGAGCTGCCACGTGTCACGCCCCAGGAAGCGCGGCGGGGCAACCTCGGCGGCGCCCTCGAGCCCTCTGAGCCGCTGGGCGTAGGCTTCGATGCGTGGGCCCGACGAGCGGAGCGCCGCGATCGCGACGGTAACGGGCTCGTCGCGCCCCGGAGGGAACTGCGTCTTGAGCGCCTGATCGACGACCTTCGGTGCGGACCCGTCGGGGAGCACCGAGGCATCGACGCCGGTGAACTTGATGCCAGTGAAGGGCAGGCCAAGGGCAACCAGCAACGCCGCGGTGGCCAGCGCGACCGGCAGCGGCCGCCGCATCACGCCCCGGGAAAGCCGAGACCAGAAGCCGTCTTCGTCGGCCTCCACGTCGCGGCGCTGCCAGCGGCGCGGCGCGAGCGCGTCGACCCGGCGGCCGAGGACCATCAGCAGGGCGGGCAGAGCGGTGAGCGCGACAGCCGCCCCGATGAGTGCGACGAGCGCGCCGCTGATGCCCATCGAATAGAGGAAGCGCTGGGGAAAGACGAGCAGCGAGAGCAGCGCGGCCGCGACGGTGAGCGAACTGAAGAGGATGGTCCGGCCGGCCGTGGCCATCGTGCGGGCCAGCGCCGCACCCGGCTCGGCCCCGGCCGCCATCTCCTCGCGGTAGCGCGAGACCATGAACAGCGAGTAGTCGATCGCCAGGCCGAGGCCGAGGGCGGTGGCGAGGTTCAGCGCGTAGATCGAGAGGAGCTCGACCTCGTTGACGAGGCGCAGGCCGAGGAAGGTGCCCATGACCGTGAACAGGCCGACGAAGAGCGGCAATAGCGCCGCAACGAGGCCCCGGAAGACCCACAGAGAAAGCAGGAAGAGGAGCGGGAAGGCGAGCAGCTCGGCCTTCGCGAGATCCTTCGAGACCTGCTCGCCGACCAGCGGCCCGGCCAGGCCGCGGCCGCCGAGCGTCACGCCCGGCCGCCCCTCGAGACGATCCTCCAGCGCCTCGGCGGCGTCGTCCCCGTCGGTCCCCGACCGCAGGAAGGCGACCACGTAGGTCGCGTCGCCGTCGCGGGAGACCAAGGCGCGGTCGCGCTCGTCCGCGTAGGACACCGTCCGCGCCACGCCCGGGATGGCCCTGATCTGTGCGGCCACCCGTGCGGTCTCCCGCATGCCGGCCGGCCCGGCGGCGTCGCCGCCCGGCGGGCGCACGAGGACGACGGCCCATGCGCCCGACTTGATCCCCGTCGCACGCTCGATCCGCTGCGCCGCCGCGACGCTCTGCGCCCCGGGGTCGGCGAAGTCGTCCCCTGTGGAGAGGAGGCCGGCGACCGGCCCGCCGAGCACGAAGGCGACGACGAGGCAGATCGACGCGACGAGCAGAACCCGGCGGGGGCGGCGGGTCACGAGTGCGGTGAGCGCTGCGATCACGGAGCCTCCCGCCCGCTCAGCGTCCCACCGAACGAGCCATCGGCCTGCTCACGCGCCCGGACCACCAGGCGTCGGCCCGCTCACGCGCCCGGTCCAGGTGCCGTCGGGGGAGAGGCAGTCGTTGCCGATCGCGGTGCCGACCGCGATGAGCAGCCCGGCGGCCATGAACAGGCGCGTTTCGTCCACCGACAGTTCTCCCGCGGTGCGGACCCAGTCGAAGATCTCCATGTAGCGCATCTCCACGCGGGCGCGGATGTCCTCGTCCCCGCACGCGGCATAGGCGTGGAAGGCGAAGAGCAGCTCCTTGCGATCCTCGATCAAGGCGGTGTAGCTGTGGCCGAGGGCCCCCTGGAAGCGCTCGCCGGGCTCCCGCTGCTCCTCGGCGTGCCGGAAGGTGTCGAGGACGTGGGAGAACGAGGCGTCGACCGCCGCGAGGAAGAGCTCGCGCTTGGTGCGAAACAGGCGGAACAGGTAGCCGTGCGAGATGCCGGCCCGGCGCGCGATCGCCTCCGTCGAGGCGCCCGCCAGCCCAGCGAGGGAGAACTCGGCGATCGCCGCCGCCACGAGCTGCTCGCGGCGCTCGACGGCCGTCAGGCGGCCGGAGGGGGTAGGCGGCGGGGCGACAGATGCCACGCCCAGCAGAGTAAGTGATTACTCACTTACAGGTCAAGTGCGCTCATAGGAGAGGGCTGGCGTGACGTCCCTATCCTTCCGCGGATGGACGAGCGGGCCCTTGCCGAGCGGCTGATCGGCTACGACACCTCCACGAACGACGGCCTGCGCAGCGCCGCAGGATTCGTCAAGGGCTGCCTCGAATTCCGCGACATCGAAGTGATCGAGTACGAGCACCAGGGTTTGCCGGTGGTCATGGCCGACGTCGGGCCCACCGACGGGCCGGCGGTGATCTTCCACGGCCATCTCGACGTGGTCCCCGGCCGCCCGGGGCAGTTCGACGCCAGGGTGGAGGGCGAGAGGCTCTACGGCCGCGGCGCCTATGACATGAAGGGCGCGCTCGCCGGAATGCTGTGCGCGATGGAGGACGCGGCGGCCCAGGATCGCGTCCGCGTCCGGTTCGTCTGCACCCCGGACGAGGAGTCCGAGGAGATCGACGACCGCTCGACCGACGCCCTGGTGACCGGCGGCATGCGGGCCGACTTCGCGATCACCGGCGAGCCGACGGACCTCCACATCGGAGTCCAAGCCAAGGGTGTCCTGGTCCTGCGCCTCGAGGTCTCGGGGACCGCGGCGCACGGCTCGACGCCGTGGTTGGGCGACAACGCCGTGCTCAAGGCCGTAGACGTCTTCCGGGCAATCGAGTCGCTGCCGTTCGCCCGCGAGTCCTCCGAGCTCTTCGACCGGCCGTCGATCAACCTCGGCCGGATCATGGGCGGCGATGCGCTCAACAAGGTTCCCGACCTCTGTGTGGTCGACATCGACATCCGCTACCTCCCCGGTCAGGATCCGGCCGACCTGATCGCGCAGGTCTCCGCGATCCCCGACGTCGTGGTGGGGAGGACCTTCACCCGGGTCCCGGCCATCGTCTCGCCGTCGAATCCCTATGTCCGCGCCCTGCGCGAGGCCGTCGGCCGCTCGACGAGCGGTGAGGTGCTGGGCGTCGGGCGCGACGGGTCCTCCGACGCCGTCTCCTTCCTCCAAGCCGGCATTCCGGCCGTCGAGCTCGGCCCCGTCGGGGGCGGCCATCACGGGCCCGAGGAGTGGGTCTCGATTCCCTCGCTGGCGACCTACCGGCGGGCGTTGGGCGACTTCGTGCGCGAGCTCCCCGACTGGCTGGAACGCCAGGGCGGGCGCAACGGCGAGCTGGCCGACCCCGACCCGGCAGCCGCGGCGGCGCCCGAGGGGATCGCGAGATGAACGGTCAGCCGCCGAAGGCCAGTGCGGGAATGTTCAAGCGCTTCTTTGCAGGGGGGGCGATCATCGTCCTGCTCGCCGCGGCCTCGGCGGCCACGACCGGCTTCATGGAGGTGCGCGACATCGCCGGCGCGCTGAGCCTGGGCGGCAAGCCGATCGAGTTCGATCCAAATCAGATCACCGAGGCCGATGCCGGCGAGCCGCAGACGATCCTCCTGCTGGGCTCCGACAAGCGGGTCTCGACCACCGATCCGCTCGCCGGCGGCGCGCGGTCGGACACGATGATGCTGGTGCGCCTCAATCCGCAGGCCGACGCCGTCACGCTGATGAGCATCCCGCGCGACCTGAAGGTGTTCATCCCGGGCGTCGGCAGCGACAAGATCAACCGCGCCTACGACGAGGGCGGGCCAAGGCTGGCGCTCAAGACGATCAAGCAGCTGCTCGGCATCGAGATCAACCACGTCGTCAACGTCAACTTCAGCGGCTTCGAGGACATCATCGACTCGATCAACTGCATCTTCGTCGACGTCGATCGCCGCTACTTCAACAACAACATCGCCTTCGCCGCGATCGACATCAAGCCCGGCTATCAGAAGCTCTGCGGGAGGCAGGCCCTCGACTATGCACGCTTCCGCGAGGAGGACAACGACCTCGTGCGCGCCGCACGGCAGCAGGACGTGCTGCGCCAGGGGAAGGCCCAGGTCAGCTCCGGAAAGCTCTTCACCCAGCGCCGCAAGCTGGTCCGGATCTTCGGCAAGTACTCCGATACCGACCGCGGTCTGACTCAGAGCCGCCAGGTACTCCGTCTTCTCAAGCTGGCGCTCTTCTCGGCCCGCAACAAGCCGGTCGCGCAGGTCGAGTTCCCGGCGATCATCCCGAACGACCCGAAGGACACCTATCTCCAGTACGACCCCGGCAAGCTGACCAGCGCGATCGACGCCTTCCTGGAGGGCCGCAGCCAGGTCAGCAACGAGCCCAAGCTAGAGGGCACCGAGGAGGAGAAGGCGGCCGCGCGCCTGCGCAAGCGCCAGCGCAAGCGCAACGTCGGCGGCGCCAACCTCGAGGACGCGCTGAAGGCCGGCGAGGACCAGGCGATCGCCGTCGCCGGCAAGGTCCCCTACCCCGTCTACTTCCCGCGCCTGCGCATTCCCGGCTCGACCTACGTCGACGTTCCGCGCGTCTACCGGATCCGCGCCAAGGGCAACAGCTACGGGTCCTACCGGATGGTCTTGAAGAAGGGCGGGATCGGCGAGTACTACGGCGTCCAGGCGACGAGCTGGCGCGATCCTTCGATTCTCGCCGAGCCGCACGAGAACCAGCGAATCGGCGGGCGCACGTTCCAGGTCTACTACGACGGAAAGCGCATCCGCCTGATCGCCTGGAAGTCGAGCAAGGCCGTCTACTGGGTCTCCAATACGCTCACCTCGTCGCTGAAGAACAGGGAGATGACCGGCATCGCGAAGTCGCTTCGCAAGGTCGGCTGATCGCGTCGCTCCCGGCGCCCGCGGTAGCCTTCGCCGCTTCATGAGCGTCGACCGCGAGCCCATCGGAGTCATCGGCACGGGCTACGTCGGGCTCGTCACGGCGGCCGGCTTCGCAGAGCTCGGCAGCGAGGTGTGGTGCGTCGACATCGACCCCGAGAAGGTCGCGATGCTCGAGCGCGGCGAGATCCCGATCTACGAGCCCGGCCTCGCAGAGCTCGTCCGCAAGCACGAGGGCCGGCTGCACTTCTCGACGGACCTGGCCCCCGCGCTCGAGCACGCCCGGCTGCTCTTCGTCGCGGTGGGGACCCCGCCGACCTACTCCGGCGACGCCGACCTCAGCTCCGTGCACGCCGTCGTCGAGGCCATGCCGCCGTCGCACCGCCACGCTCTGGTCATGAAGTCGACGGTGCCCGTGGGCACGGGCTCGTCCATCAAGCGCATGTTCCGCAGTCAGGGCAAGGAGGGCTTCTCCTACGTCTCCTGCCCCGAGTTCCTCAAGGAGGGCTCAGCGATCGCCGACTTCCTGGCCCCCGACCGCGTCGTCGTCGGCGACGAGGGCGACTGGGCCGGCGACGCCGTGGTGGACCTCTACGCGCCGCTCGACGCGCCGACCGTCCGGACCGATGTCGCCTCGGCCGAGATGGTCAAGCTCGCCTCCAACGCCTTCCTGGCCACCAAGATCTCCTTCATCAACGAGATCGCCAACGTGTGCGAGGAGACCGGCGCCAACGTGCAGGAGGTCGCCCGGGGCATGGGCCTCGACGACCGCATCGGCCCGAAGTTCCTCCAGCCGGGTATTGGCTTCGGCGGCTCCTGTTTTCCCAAAGATGTGAGTGCTTTAAAGCAACTTGCTGGTAATTCGGGCTACCACTTCCAGCTCCTGACCGCCGTCATCGAGGTCAACGAGCTTCAGAAGCGGCGGGTGATCTCAAAGCTCCAGAAGCATCTGGGGTCGCTGGTGGGCAAGCGGGTGGCGCTGCTCGGGCTCTCATTCAAGCCCAATACCGACGACATGCGCGAGGCGTCCTCGCTCGTGCTCGCGGCGCGGCTGCAGGCTGACGGGGCCCATGTGTCGGCCTACGATCCCGTCGCCGAGGAGGAGGCGCGCAAGCTCATCCGGGGGGTCGCCTTCGCGGATTCCGCCGACGGTGCCGCCGACGGCGTCGACGCCGTCGTGCTGGTGACCGAGTGGCCCGAGTTCGGCGACTTGGACTGGAGCGGGCTTGCCGCGCGGATGGCAGGTACGCTCGTGGTCGATGGGCGCAACTTCCTCGACCCGAGCATCGTGCGCGGCGCCGGCCTGGACTACGAGGGTGTCGGTAGGCGCTAGGGAGCTCTGATGCAGGCACTCATCCTCGCCGGAGGCGAAGGAACCCGGCTGCGGCCGCTTACCTCCACCGTCCCCAAGCCGGTGATCCCGCTCGTCGACCGGCCGTTCATCTCCTACATGATCGACTGGCTGCGTGGCCACGGGGTCGACGACGTCGTCATCTCGTGCGGCTTCCTGGCCTCCGGGATGCGCAACGTCCTGGGCGACGGGTCGGCGTTCGGCGTCCGGCTGCGCTACGTGGAGGAGCCGCGGCCCATGGGGACCGGCGGGGCCGTCAAGTTCGCCGAGTCGCTGCTCGACGAGCGCTTCCTCGTCCTCAACGGAGACGTGCTCACCGACATGGACCTGACCGCGCAGATGGCCCAGCACGAACGAACGGGAGCGCGGGGGACGCTGGCGCTCACCCCGGTCGAGGACCCGACCGCCTACGGGTTGGTGCGCTTCGAGAAGGACCGGGCGATCACGGAGTTCGTGGAGAAGCCCTCCCACGACCAGATCGACTCCAACCTCATCAGCGCCGGCGCCTACGTTCTCGAGCGAGAGGTGCTCGACGGGGTGCCGCCGGACCAGAACGTCTCGATCGAGCGCGAGGTCTTCCCCCGGCTGATCGGGAACGGCCTCTTCGCGTTTCCCTCCAAGGGCTACTGGCTGGACATCGGTACGCCGCACCGCTACCTGCGGGGTACCTTCGACATCATCGAGGGCAACGTGCGCACGGCGGTGCGCGACCGCTTCGGCGAGGGCTTCCTCGCCGTCGGGGACCGCGTGGAGTCTGAGGGCAGGATCATCCCGCCGGCGCTCGTCGAGGAGGGCTGCCAGCTCGCCGAGGGCTCCCACGTCGGAAGCCTCGCGGTGCTCGGCCGCAACGTGAAGGTGGGCGCGAACACTACGATCGAGCGCGCGGTCGTCCTGTCGGGGGCGGAGATCGGTGCGGGATGCACGCTTCGCGACTGCGTGGTCGCGGCGGGTGCCCGGGTGGGCGACGGCACCCACGTCGAGCAGGAGGCGGTGCTCGGCGAGGGAGTCACCGTGGGCGCGGGCAACATTCTCCGGGCGGGCGTGCGCATCTTCCCCGGCGTGACCCTGCCCGACGGGGCGATCCTCTTTTGAGCGGGGCGCTCTCCCGCGAGCGCATAGAGCAGGTCGACGCCGCGGACCAGCTGAGCGACATCCTCGACCTTCCCAGCCAGCTGCGCGACGCGGCGTGGAAGGCGCAAAGCGCCGGCGTCGAGCCCCACGACGCCGCGGGCGGGCTGGTCATCGCCGGGATGGGCGGCTCGGCCATAGGCGGTGCGCTGGCCCGCGCCGCGCTCGGCGTGCGCGCGACCCGGCCGATCGTCCTCATCCGCGACTACGAGGTGCCGGCATGGACGACGCCGGAGACCACCGTCCTGTGCGCCAGCTACTCCGGGGTCACCGAGGAGACGCTCGCCGCCTACGAGGCGGCGACCGCGCTGGGCGCCCGGCGGGTGGTCGTCACGAGCGGCGGCGACCTCGGCCGCCAGGCGCGCGAGGACGGCGTGCCGGTCATCCCGGTGGCCGGCGGCCTCAAGCCGCGCTGCGCGGTCGCCTACATGACCGTGGCCGCCCTGGAGGTGGCCGCCGCGTGCGGCGCGGGGCCCTCGCTGCACTCCGAGGTCGACGTCGCCGCCGCTCATCTGGAGGATCTCGCGCGCGAGTGGGGGCCGGACGCGCCGGAGGACTCGCGGCCCAAGGCGCTCGCGTTCGCTCTGCACGGCACCGTGCCCCAGGTGGCGGGCAGCGGGCCGACCATTCCCGTCGCCTATCGCTGGAAGACCCAGCTCAACGAGAACGCCAAGACCCCGGCCTTCGCCCATGAGCTCCCCGAGCTCGACCACAACGAGATCGTCGGCTGGGAGGGAGCGCGCGGGCTGGGCCCCTTCAGCGCGGTCTTCCTCGACGATCCCGACCTCCACGCTCGCATTCGCAGCCGCATCGAGCTGACGCGCCGCTTGGTGGACACCGAGGCCGCTTCGACGCACGTGATCTCGAGCGCCGGTGAGACCAGGCTGGAGCGGATCTTCGGGCTGGTACTGCTCGGCGACCTCATGTCGCTCTACCTCGCCGTCCTGCGCGGCGTGGATCCCTCGCCCGTACCTGTAATCGACCAACTCAAGCGCGAGATCTTCGCGGCGGGGTAAGCAGCGCGTCCCGGGACGGATCCAGGACACCTGCCCAAGGGGGTGTGTTCACTTCACGGCGATTATTCACGTCATATGAACACACCCCGCCCGGAGTCGGCAGCGCGCCCTGGGCGGGAGGGGGGAACCTTGACACGCTCGTGGTAAGGTTGGCGGTCGATGACGGACGCACTGACCATCCACGAGGCCGCGGAAACGACCGGCTGGTCGGCGCGCATGCTGCGCTACGTCGAGCGGACCGGCCTCGTCGCGCCCGTACGCTCGCCGGCGGGCTACCGCCTCTACGGGCCCGCCGAGCTCCAGCGGCTGCGCACCCTGCGCGAGCTGCTCGCACGCTTCGACGTCGGCCTCTCGGACATCGGGTTTGCCGCGCGCCTCGACGACGAACCCGACCTGCGGGGCGCGGTCGACGAGTGGCTCGAGGGCCAGGCGCAGCGTCCCGAGCACGTCCCCGCCCCTGACTGGCTGCGCTGGGAGCAGGAGAAGCACGAGGCGCTCCTGGCCGCAGCAGCCACCCTTTCGCCGTCTACCACCGTCACGGAGGCCGCATGACCACCACCACCGCCGCAGTCTTGACCGAAGACGACTTCAAGGTCGCAGACCTCTCGCTGGCCGCCTTCGGGCGCAAGGAGATCCAGCTCGCCGAGCACGAGATGCCGGGTCTGATGAAGACGCGCGAGGAGTTCGCCGCCTCCCAGCCGCTCAAGGGCGCGCGGATCAGCGGCTCGCTGCACATGACCATCCAGACCGCGGTGCTCATCGAGACGCTGACGGTGCTGGGCGCCGAGGTGCGGTGGTGCAGTTGCAACATCTTCTCCACCCAGGACCACGCGGCCGCGGCGGTCGCCGTCGGGCCGGAGGGCACCCCGTCAGAGCCCACCGGGGTGCCGGTGTTCGCCTGGAAGGGCGAGACGCTCGAGGAGTACTGGTGGTGCACCGAGCGCATGCTCACCTGGCCTGACGAGGGCCCCAACATGATCCTCGACGACGGGGGCGACGCGACGCTGCTCGTCCACAAGGGCGTCGAGTTCGAGAAGGCGGGCGCCGTCCCCGATCCGGCCGGCGCCGAGAACGACGAGCTCCGGGTCATCCTCGAGGTGCTCCAGCGCTCGCTCGCGGAGGACGGTCATCGGTGGACGCGCATCGGCGAGGGCATCAAGGGGGTCACCGAGGAGACGACCACCGGCGTCCTTCGCCTCTACCAGATGCAGGAGACCGGCCAGCTGCTCTTCCCCGCCATCAACGTCAACGACTCGGTCACCAAGTCGAAGTTCGACAACCTCTACGGCTGCCGGCATTCGCTCATCGACGGGATCAACCGCGCCGTCGACGTCATGCTGGGCGGCAAGGTCGCGGTGGTCTGCGGCTACGGCGACGTCGGCAAGGGATGCGCGGACTCGCTTCGCGGCCAGGGCGCTCGGGTGATCGTCACCGAGATCGACCCGATCTGCGCGCTCCAGGCGGCGATGAACGGCTATCAGGTGGCCACCCTGGACGACGTCCTCGACACGGCGGACATCTTCATCACCGCCACCGGCAACAAGGACATTCTCACCGCGCAGGACATGGCCCGGATGAAGCACCAGGCCATCGTCGGCAACATCGGCCACTTCGACAACGAGATCGACATCGTCGGCCTGTCGAGGATCGACGGCATCGAGCGCATCACCATCAAGCCCCAGGTCGACGAGTGGGTCTTTCCCGACGGGCACACGATCATCGTGCTCTCCGAGGGCCGGCTGCTCAACCTGGGCAACGCGACGGGGCACCCGAGCTTCGTGATGTCCAACTCGTTCACCAACCAGACGATCGCCCAGATCGAGCTGTGGACCAAGAACGACTCCTACGAGAAGAAGGTCTACGTCCTCTCCAAGGCGCTCGACGAGAAGGTCGCCCGGCTCCACCTCGACGCGCTCGGGGTCAGTCTCACCGAGCTCTCGCCCGACCAGGCCGCCTACATCGGGGTCCCGGTGCAGGGCCCGTACAAGTCGGACCATTACCGCTACTAGCCGCCCCAACTCGGCAGCTCCGGCAGGTCGGAGCGAGGGCGGGCTCCCGTCGAGAAGCGTGGCCCGCTCGATCCCGCCCCACACCGTCGCGGACCTCTCCCTTGCCTCCGAGGGGGAGGCCCGCATCGCGTGGGCCGACGGCCAGATGCCGGTCCTGCGCTCGATCCGCGAGCGCTTTGCCCGGGAGCGGCCGCTCGACGGGGTGACCGTCGCCGCCTCGCTCCACGTCACCGCGGAGACGGCCAACCTCATGCGCGCGCTGGTGGCGGGCGGGGCGCGGGCGGCGCTGTGCGCGGCCAACCCGCTGGCCACCCAGGACGACGTGGCGGCGGCGCTCGTCGAGCGTCACGGGATCGAGGTCCACGCCGTCCGTGGCGAGGGTGCGACGGCGGTCGCCCGCAACACCGTCGCGCTCGTCGCCCTTGAGCCGCGCATCACCCTCGACGACGGCGCCGACCTGCTCACCGTCATGCACGCGGGTCGCCCGGAGCTCGCCCAGCGGATGCTCGGGGGGACGGAGGAGACCCGGACCGGCCTGCTGCGGCTGCGGACGCTGGAGAGAGAGGGCCGGCTCTTGTGCGCCGTGCTGGCCGTCAACGAGGCGAGGACCGAGCGCGTCTTCAACGACCGCCTCGGGACCGGCCAGTCAACCCTCGAGGGCATCGTGCGCACGACCAACCTCCTGCTCGCCGGCCGCACGCTCGTGGTCCTCGGCTACGGCTGGACGGGCAAGGGCATCGCGCTGCGGGCCAAGGGGGCCGGCGCCTCGGTCGTCGTCTGCGAGGTCGACCCGCTCGCGGCGCTCGAGGCGCGGATGGACGGCTTCGAGGTGATGCCGGCGCTCGAGGCGGCCAAGCGCGGGGACGTCTTCGTCACCGCGACGGGTGGGCGCAGCGCGCTGGGGCGCGAGCACTTCGGGCAGATCAAGGACGGTGCGGTACTGGCCAACGCCGGGCACTTCGACGTCGAGATCGACCTCGAGGGGCTCCGCGAGCTGGCGATCGGAGGGGTGCGCGAGGTGCGCCCGCTCGTCGAGCAGCACGACCTCGGCGACCGCCGGCTCAACCTCCTCGCGCACGGCCAGGTCGTCAATCTGGCGGCCGCCGAGGGCCACCCCGCGGCGGTGATGGACATGTCCTTCGCAAACCAGGCTCTCGCCGCGGAGCACCTGGCCGCCGCCGGCGGCGGCTTCCCACCCGGAGTCCACGCGTTCCCCGAGGCGCTCGACCGAGAGACGGCCCGCCTCAAGCTGGCCTCGCTGGGCGTCGAGATCGACGAGCTGACCGAGGAGCAGCGCTCCTACCTGAGCTCCTGGGGAGAGTGACCGTGGAGCGCGAGCGGCCCTCGGTGATCGCTCGGCTCAGGCGTGCGGGCGGGCGGGCGCTCAGCCCAGGTCGGCAATGAGGAGCCGGTAGCCGAGATCGAGCTCTGAGAGGTCGAGGATCTCGCGGTTGCGCCCGTGCCATGCTCCTTCGTGGAGGTCGCGGCGCAGGCGTTCGAGCGCCTCGGCGACGACGGCGGGGTCGAGGCGGGCGAACACGGAGATCCCGCCCTGGACCTCGGGATCCAGGTAGGCGTGCGGGCGGCGCCAGAAGGCGTGAAGGAAGCCGTCGCGGCAGTCGTGGGGAATGGGGACCACCCGGATCTCTGCGTTCCCCATCGCCCGAGCGGTATCGCGAAGTCGGGCCCCGGCCGGAATCAGGTCGGCGAAGGCGGGCAGGTAGTCGCGAATGAGCCAGGCGTCGAGCACCCGAGCGGGATCCCAAGTGAACAGGACGGCGCGGCGGCGGGCGACCCGGCGCAGCTCGGCGATGCCGCGCTCGTGGTCTGCCCAGTGGTGGTCGGAGAGCACCGCCATTGAGGCGTCGAACGCACCGTCGGCGAACGGCAGGCTCTCGGCCTTCGCGTCGATGACCGGGGCGGCCGTCGTGGGTCGCTGGGCGCGCATGACGGCCGCGGGCTCGACGGCCACGACCTCGCGGTCTCGCGGCTCGTAGGCGCCGGCTCCGGCGCCGACGTTGACCACCGTGCGGGCGTCGCCGAGGGCGGCGTGGATCGCCGCCTCGAGGCGAGGGTCGGCCTGACGGGTGCGGGTGTAGCCGGCGCCGACGGACTCGTAGAAGCTCGGCCCGCCGCCCAGCCAGCCGCGAGCCTGCGACGGTCGGCTCATACCGCCTCGGCGTCCTCTTCGTAGCGCTCGGCGCGGCGGTCCTCGGCTTCGGACTCGTTGAGCATCCGGACGAAGAGCCAGCCCAGCGCGATGCCCATGACGATCGCCTGCTCGATGGCCATGAGCCCGCCCCCGACGTTCTGGTCGGTCAACGGGGTCATGCCCCAGGGGTCGGGCTTCCCGGCGTAGACGTCGTAGAGCACGTCGGGGGAGAAGGTGAGCAGCACGCCCAGGAAGCCCACGCCCACCTTCGCCGACCACATGTAGGCCAGCGGCCCGATGCCCCGCAGGCGGTGGCGCGAGCGGATCGGCGAGAGCACGTGCCACCAGTACAGCCCACCGACGAGCGAGAAGGAGAGGTGCTCGGCGACGTGCGCGACGTCGTGCCGGATGGTCGCGTCGTAGAGCGCCGGGACGTGCCAGAGCCAGATGACGGCGACGTAGAGGACGACGGCGGCCGCCGGGTGAGCGAGCGGTCCGAGCGCGCGCTCGACGGCCTGCACGCGGCGGGTCGCGGGCCGCAGGAGGATCCGGGTGAAGCCCAGGATGCACAGGATCGGGACGAGGTCGAGCAGCAGGATGTGCTGGACCATGTGCATGACGAAGAGCTGCTCGGCCAAGCGGTCGACCGGCGAGACGAGTGCGACGAGGGCGACGGCCAGGCCGGCGACGAAGGCGACCAGGCGCAGCGCCGGAGCTCCGCGGCGCTCGTGCTTTCGCACCGCACGCCACCGGCTGCCGTAGACCGCGCCGGCGACGGCGACAGAGAGAAGCGCTCCCGGAGCGAGCGTCCACGCGTAGTCCGGACCCATGTGGCTCGATTGTCGCAATGCGTGCGCCAAGCGACACGAGTCGGTAGGCAGAGTCCACTCCGCCACCCCTCTAGCCCGCCTGCCGTTGTCGCCTTCCAATCACTCCATCCCCTCGTTCCGGAGCTGGGCGGCGAGGCGCGCGCTGGCCGAGTTGCGGGCCCTCGTCGTCCCGCCGGTGTGCGTGGCCTGCCGGGTCGTGCTGGGGGCCGCCGAGGAGATCCTCTGCCCGTCCTGCCGTAGGCGGCTTCCGTGGCTCGCCGGGCCGCTGTGCGAGCGCTGCGGGCTGCCGGCGCCCTGCCGTCCGTGCCCCGCCCGAAGCGCTGCCTTCGACACGTCGTGGGCCCCCCTCGCGCACGAGGGCGTCGCCGGCACGGTGGTCCGCGCCCTGAAGTACGACGCCCGACTCTGCGTCGCCGACGCGATGGCGGCGCAGCTCGCCGCGGGCGCTCCCAGCGCCATGCTCGCGGCCGGGGCGGTGCTCGTGCCCGTCCCGGCCGATCCCGCGCGCCGACGGGCGAGGGGCTACGCGCACGCCGAGCTCCTCGCCGCGGCCCTCGCGCGACGATCGCGGCTGCCGATCGCCCTTTGCCTGCGCCAGGCTGGTCGCGCGCCGGCGCAGGCCGGCCGGCGACGGACCGAGCGCCTTGCTCGCCGGCCGGGCCTCGGGGCGGTCGGTTGCGCTCCGCCCGTGGCCGTCCTCGTCGACGACGTGCACACGACCGGGGCGACGCTCGACGCCTGCGCCCGGGCTCTGCGCGAGGCGGGGGCACAGCGCGTCGTCGCGGTCACCTATACGCGCGCACTGCGGCGATGAGCGCCGGCGCCGGGCGGCGGTGGCCCTTGCGAACGACGGCGCCGCGGAGGCGTGCAATGACAAACCGCCCGCGCGGGCGTAGCATCCGTCGCTCAGCCACCACGAGAGGGTGCCACGATGCAGATCGAGGTCAAGGGCCGCAATTGGTCGGTCACGGAAGATCTTCGCGAGCGGGTCGAGAAGCGCTTCGCCAAGGTGGGCCGGCAGGTCTCACCGCTGGCCCGGCTCGAGGTCGAGCTCCGGGAGGAGCGCAATCCCGCCATCGCCGATTCCCACGTCGCCGAGGCCACCCTCTACCTCAAGGGCGTCACCCTGAGGGCGAGCGACGCTTCGCCCGACATGCTGCGCTCGCTCAACCAGTGCGCCGACGATCTCGGCCGGCAGGTCAAGCGCCACCGCGACAAGCGCCGAAATCGCCGCGGGGCCCGCGCGCCCGGCCTCGACGAGGGGGCGTCTCCGGCGGCCTGAGCGAAGCGCGCGAGGCGGCGCGTAGCGCGGGGCACTGACGATCCGGATGCCCGGCAGCCAAGCGGCCGGCCCTTGCTAGCCTGAACCGCATGTCGATTCTCGACCGCGCCCTACGGATGGGCGAGGCCAAGAAATTCAAGGGCTATGAGGACCGTGTGGCTCGAATCGGAGCCTTCGAGCCAGAGATGGAGCTCCTCGAGGACGAGGAGCTGCGCGGCCATGCCGACGAGCTGCGCGAGCGCGCCCGCAACGGCGAGACACTCGACGATCTGCTCTACGAGTCCTTCGCGCTGACCCGCGAGGCGGCCAGGCGCGCGCTGGGGCAGCGCCACTTCGACGTCCAGCTCATCGGGGGCATGGTGCTCCACGACGGCGGCATCGCCGAGATGCGCACCGGTGAGGGCAAGACCCTGACGGCCACTCTTCCGGTCGTGCTCAACTCGCTCGGGGGCGACGGCGTCCATCTGGTCACGGTCAACGACTACCTCGCTCGCCGTGACGCCGAGTGGATGGGGCCGATCTACGAGGCGCTGGGCGTTACCACCGGCGTCCTGCGCAACATGCAGCCCGCTCCTGAGAAGCAGGCTGCCTACACCGCAGACGTCACCTATGGGACCAACTCCGAGTTCGGCTTCGATTACCTGCGCGACAACATGGCCAGGTCGCTGGAGGACAAGGTCCAGCACGGCCAGCGCGTCGACGCGGACGGCAAGATGCGCGCCAGGCACGTCTACGCGATCGTCGACGAGGTCGACAACATCCTCATCGACGAGGCGCGGACGCCGCTGATCATCTCGGGCGCTCCCGAGCAGGCGGCCGACCTCTACGCAAAGTTCGCCAAGCTCGCGCCGAAGATGGAGGCCGGTGCGAAGCCCGACGGCCTCGATCCGCGGGCCAAGAAGGAGTTCACCGCCGACTACGACTTCGAGTTCGACGAGAAGCACAAGACGGTCTCGCCGACCGAGCGGGGAGTGGCCAAGGCCGAGAAGTTCCTGGGCATCGACCACCTCTACCGCGCCGAGAACGGCCCGCTCGTCAACCACCTCCACCAATCGCTCAAGGCCGAGTCGCTCTACAAGCGCGACGTCGACTACGCGGTGGTCGACGGCGAGGTCTTGATCATCGACGAGTTCACCGGCCGCCTCCAAGAGGGCCGGCGCTGGTCCGAGGGCCTGCATCAGGCGATCGAGGCCAAGGAGGGCGTGCGAGTCCAGGAGGAGAACCAGACGCTGGCGACGATCACCCTCCAGAACTACTTCCGCCTCTACGACAAGCTGGCGGGGATGACCGGCACCGCGCTGACCGAGGCGACGGAGTTCAAGAAGATCTACGAGCTCGAGGTGGTCGAGATCCCGACCAACCAGCCGATGATCCGCGCCGACCGCAACGACCAGGTCTTCAAGACGCGGGACGCCAAATGGGTCGCGGTGACGCGCGAGATCGTCGGGCGCAACGAGCAGGGCCAGCCGGTCCTTGTGGGCACGATCTCCGTCGAGATCTCAGAGCTGCTCTCCCAGGAGCTCTCCAAGCAGGGCATCAAGCACACGGTGCTCAACGCCAAGCCCGAGCACGCCGAGCGGGAGGGCGACATCATCGCCGAGGCGGGTCGCAAGGGGGCGGTGACCATCGCCACCAACATGGCCGGCCGCGGCGTCGACATCAAGCTCGGCGGCAATGCGGAGCATTTGACGGGGCTCGAGCTCGCAAAGCTCGGCCTCGAGCCCGACGATCCCGACTACGAGGAGACGGCCGAGACGATCCTGCCCACGATGGAGCGTCAGGTCGAGGCCGAGCGCGACGAGGTCATGGAAGCCGGCGGGCTGTTCATCTGCGGCACCGAGCGACACGAGTCGCGCCGGATCGACAACCAGCTGCGCGGTCGCTCCGGCCGCCAGGGTGACCCCGGCGAGTCGCGCTTCTTCCTGAGCGGCGAGGACGAGCTCGTGCGCCTGTTTGCCGGCAACCGTATCTACGGCATCCTCGACAGGTTCGGGGTGACCGACGAGGAGGGCCGGGAGGAGCCCATCGAGCACAAGCTGCTCTCTAAGCAGATCGAGAAGGCCCAGAAGAAGGTCGAGGACCAGAACTTCCTCAGTCGAAAGCGGGTGCTCGAGTACGACGACGTGATGAACGAGCAGCGCAAGAAGGTCTACGAGTACCGCGACCTGATCCTCGAGGGGCGCGACATGGGCGAGCCGGCCCGCGAGGAGATCGGCGCGATGATCGAGCGCCTCGTCGCGGAGTACACGCCGGGCGACTACATCGAGGACTGGGACCTCGAAGGGCTCTTCGAGCAGGTCTCCCAGATCTGGCCCACCGCCCTGACGGCGGCCGACCCGGACCCCGACTCGATCGATCGCGAGGGCTTGACCGCCATGTTGGTCGAAGACGCCGGCAATCTCTACGAGAAGCGCGAGGAAGATCTCAGCCCCGAGATCATGCGCTCGCTCGAGCGCTACCTGCTGCTCGACATCATCGACCAGCGCTGGCAGGAGCACCTGTATGACATGGACTACCTGGAGAAGGGCATCGGGCTGCGCAGCTTTGCCCAGATCGAGCCGATCGTCGCCTACAAGAACGAGGCCTACACCCTCTTCCAGGATCTCATGCAGACGATCTGGACCGACTTCGCGCGGCTCGTCTTCAACGTGCAGGTCGAAGTCGAGGAGGAGGATGGCGCGGCGCCCGAGCGCTACACGCCGCGCTCCGGCTCGTCGACGCGCTCCGGGAGCGTCTCCTACTCCGGCCCCGCCCAGGCCCAGTCGAGCGCCTTGGCCATCAAGGCCGCGGCCGTCCCGGTCGATCAAGCCGTGCAGGCCTACCGCGACGGGGTCGTGGAGGAGGAAGAGCTCGCGCCGGTCCACGTCGAGCAGCGCAAGCTCGACGAGCACGATCAGATCGGGCGCAACGAGCCCTGCTGGTGTGGGAGCGGCAAGAAATTCAAGAAGTGCCATGGCGCATAGCGCCATCACACGCGCCGTTACGTCAAGCCATGGCGCCTAGCGGCGCCCGCGCGAAGCTGCTCGTCGCCGCCCCCAACCTCCTCGATCCGAACTTCCAGCGCACCGTGGTGCTCGTGGCCGAGCACACCGACGAGGGCGCGATGGGGATGGTCCTCAACCGGCCGTCGGGCACGACGGTCTCCGAGGCCTCGCCGGACCTCGCCGGGCTGGTCGAGGCCGACGACTACGTGCATGTCGGGGGACCGGTGCAACCCAACGGGGTCATCGTGCTCGCCGAGTTCGACGACCCGGAGGTCGCCGCGTCGATCGTCCTGGGCGACGTGGGCTTCGTCCCGGCGGGCTCAGACCTCGACGAGATAGCCCGCGACGTGCGCCGCACGCGGGTGTTCGCCGGCCACGCCGGCTGGGGCCCCGGCCAGCTCGACGCCGAGCTCGACGACGAGGGCTGGATCGTCGTCGAGGAACCCCTTCCCGACGAGATGTTCACCGAGGATCCCGAGCGCCTGTGGAGCAAGGTGCTCGATCGCAAGGGCGGCCGCTACAAGCTCGTCGCCCGGATGCCGGCCGACCCGTCGGTCAACTGACTCCAAGGCGACGGCCCGCTAGCCTCCTGCCGATGGCCACGGCGCCCCCTTCCGAGCCCCTCTCTCAGCGGCTGGCCGCCATCCGCGGGCAGATGTCCCTGCTCGCGGACTACCTTTGACCCAGCGGGTCTGGAGCGGCGCATCGCAGAGCTCGAGGCGCGGATGGGCGTGCAGGGGTTCTGGGACGATCAGGAGGAGGCCGCGCGGGTGGGCGCCGAGCACGCTCGCGCCTCGCGCAAGCTCGAAAGCTTCCGGTTGCTGCGCGCCGACGTCGACGACCTCGACGCCCTGGCCGAGCTCGTCGAGGAGGACGAGAGCCTCCAGGTCGAGCTGACCGAGCAGGTCGCCTCCATCGAGGGGCGCCTCGGCGCGCTCGAGGAGGAGCGGCTCTTCGGGGGCTCCTACGACGCCGGAGACGCGCTGGTGACCGTCAACGCCGGCGCGGGGGGGACGGACGCTCAGGACTGGGCCGAGATGGTCCTGCGCATGGAGATGCGCTGGGCGGAGCAGCGCGGCTTTGAGGTCGAGCTGCTGGAGGTCAGCGCGGGGGAGGAGGCCGGCGTCAAGTCGGCGACCTTCCGCGCGAGGGGCGAGAACGCCTACGGGCTCTTCGGCGCCGAGAAGGGCGTGCACCGGCTCGTTCGCCTCTCGCCCTTCGACGCGGCGCACCGCCGGCAGACGAGCTTCGCGGGCGTCGAGGTCTCGCCCGTGGTCGAGGAGGCGGGCGACCTGCAGATCGCGGACGACGACCTTCAGATCGACACCTACCGTGCCAGCGGCGCCGGCGGCCAGCACGTCAACAAGACCGACTCCGCCGTGCGCATCACCCACCGCCCGACCGGCGTCGTCGTCCAGTGCCAGAACGAGCGCTCGCAGACGGCCAACAAGCAGACCGCGATGGCCATGCTGCGCTCAAAGCTCGTAGAGCTCGAGGAGCGCCGGCGCCAGGAGGAGATCGACAAGGAGAGGGGCCAGGCTCAGGACGTCAACTTCGGCTCGCAGATCCGCTCCTACGTGCTGCATCCCTACACCCTGGTCAAGGATCTGCGGACCGGCGAGGAGGTCGGCGACGCCACCCGCGTGCTCGACGGCGACCTCGACGGCTTCGTCCGCGCCTACCTGCTCAAGGCGGCCGGGCAGAGCTCGTGAGCCGGCGAGCCGCGGCCGCGGTGATGGAGCTCGTCGAGCGCGCGCTCGAGGAGGATGTCGGCACCGGCGACGTCACGAGCGCAGCCACGGTCGAGGAGGCGGCGCGCGCGCGGGCGGTCATCACCCAGAAGGCGCCCGGCGTGATCTTCGGCCTCGACGTGGCCGAGGAGACCTTCCTCGCCATGGACCCGGAGATGGCCTTCGAACGCCTCGCCGAGGAAGGGCGCTGGCGCGATGGGGGAGAGGTCTTGCGGATTGAGGGGCGAGCGAGCGCGATCCTCGCCGCGGAGCGGACCGCTTTGAACTTCCTCGGGCGCCTGTCGGGCATCGCCACGGCCACCGCTCGCGCGGTCGAAGAGGTGCGGGGAACGGGTGCGCGGATACTCGACACCCGCAAGACCACCCCCGGGTTGCGCACGCTCGAGAAGGCCGCGGTGCGCGCCGGCGGTGCGAGCAACCACCGTGCGGGCCTCTACGACGCGATCCTGATCAAGGAGAACCACGCGGCGCTGGCCGGTGGCGTCGCAGAGGCGGTGCGCCGCGCCCGCGCCTCGGCCCCCCACCTTCCGCTCGAGGTCGAATGCCGCTCCATGGCGGAGATAGACCAGGCGCTCGACGCGGGCGCGCAGCGGCTCCTGCTCGACAACTTCACCCCCGAGGCGCTCCAGGAGGCCGTCGCCCGGGTGGGAGCCAGGGCTTCGCTCGAGGCGAGCGGGGGGATCGCGCCGGGGGCGCTTAGGGATTTCGCGACGACCGGAATAGAATGGATATCGGTCGGAGCGCTGACACACTCCGCGCCGGCGCTCGATCTCTCCCTGACCCTGGAAGTGGCCCCCCGATGAAGACCCTGCCGGTCATCAGCAGCGGCGCGGCGAACGAACCCCTCCTCTCGCTGGAGGACCACTCCTCCCTGCAGAGCGAGATCCGCGCGCTCGCCGCGCAGCGCAATGCGGTGATCCTCGCCCACAACTACCAGGTGCCCGAGATCCAGGCCGCGGCCGACTTCGTCGGGGATTCGCTCGGCCTCTCGCGCCAGGCCGCCGCCACCGACGCCGAGGTCATCGTCTTCTGCGGGGTCCACTTCATGGCCGAGACGGCGTCGATCCTGGCGCCCGACAAGACCGTGCTCATCCCCGACGCCGACGCGGGCTGCTCGCTGGCCGACTCGATCACCGCCGATCAGCTGCGGGCGTGGAAGGCCGAGCACCCCGGCGCGGTGGTGGTCATGTACGTGAACACCTCCGCCGAGGTCAAGGCCCTGACCGACTACTGCTGTACGTCGTCCAATGCCGTCGGGGTCGTCGAGCACATCCTGCGCGAGCACGGCTCTGATGCGGAGATCCTCTTCGGGCCGGACATGTTCCTCGGCGCCTACGTCGAGAAGACGCTGGGCGTGGGAATGCACGTCTGGGACGGCGAGTGCCACGTGCATGCCGGCATCCGCCCGACCGACATCACCCAGGTCCGCGCCGCCCACCCGGGAGCCGACTTCCTCATCCACCCCGAGTGCGGATGCTCGACGAGCGTCATGGAGTACGTCGCGGCGGGCGACGTGGAGTCCGAGGGCGTGCACATGCTCTCGACGGGCGGAATGCTCGACTACGCGCGGGCCGCCCGCGGGGGCACGGCGGTCGTGGCCACCGAGACGGGCATGCTCCACGGGTTGCGGGCGGCGGCGCCGGACACCGAGTTCATCGCGGCCAACGAGAGGGCGGTGTGCCGCTACATGAAGATGATCACGCTGCCCAAGCTGCGCGACTCCCTCCGTGATGTACGCGATCTCGTGAAGGTTCCCGAGGACGTCGCCGCGCGGGCCCGGCTTCCCATCGAGCGTATGATCGCTATCTCATAGCCATACCGTGGCGATTGAATCGCCCGCAAATCGGGAAAGGACTCAAACCGTGCCGCCTCGCAAGGACGTGAGCAGCCGGGACATCCTCGTTGTCGTCGGTGCCCTGGCGATGCTGGGGACCCTGGCCTACCTGCTGGTCCGAGCCCTCACGGGCTACGACCTCGCCGACGCGGCCACCACCCCGGGGGCCGACGTCATCATTCGTGACCGGTTGACGCTGCTGCCGTGGGTGAGCGGCGCGCTCCTCGGCGGGCTGGCGGTGCTCGTCGGGTGGTGGTTGACGCGGCGCGCCGTCGCCGGGGATCGCACGGAGGCGGAGGAGCGGGCGCGCGCGCTCGAGGCGGAGCGAGACCGGGTCATCGCGCAGCGCGACCAGGTTGCACGTGAGCGTGACGAGGCCGCTCAGCAGCGCGATCGAGTGGCCCAGGAGCGCGATCAGACAGCTCAGCAGCGCGACCAGGTCGCCCGTGAGCGCGACGAGGCGCACCAGCGGGCCGAGCAGGCGAGCCGGGAGACCGAGGAAGTGCGCCGCGCCGGCGAGGCCGAGCTCCACAAGGAGCACGAGCTGCGAGCCCGTATCCAACGTGCGCGCCAGGCCGAGCGCGATTGGAACCGCGAGCTGCGCGTCCAGGTCCTGCAGATGCACCGCGAGCGCGGCGCGCTCGGTGCGCACGACGACATCCGCGATCTCGTCCTTCGCATAGCCTTGGAGATGCTGGGCGCCGAGAAGGGCCTCCTCCTCTCCCGCGCGGACGCCGACGGCGACGGCAAGCTCGACATGGTCAGCGTCTATGGGTTCGACGCCGACCCCTCCGACAGCCACCTCGCGCAGCGCTTTGCCGAGGAGGTCATCGAACGCGACGAGACCGTCCGCGACGACGCCTGGGCGTCGCGCGAGGATGCCACCGCCGCTGACCGGGAGATCGACAACCTCGTCGCGATCCCCATCTACATGCGCGATCGCTTCTCGGGAGCGGTCGTGTGCGCCAACAAGCCCGGCGGCTTCGACCAGGACGAGGACGACGTGCTGCTCTCGCTCGGCGATCACGCCGGCGCGATGTTCGAGAACTCCATGCTCCACGGCGAGCTTCGGCGCTCCTACCTGGCGACCGTTCGGCTGCTGGCAGACGCCATCGAGGTCAAGGATCCCTTCCTTCGCGGGCACTCGGAGGAGGTCTCGCGCTACGTCCTCGCAGTGGCCGATCGGCTCGGGCTCGACCAGAAGAAGCGCGAGGAGCTCCTCTTCGGGTCGCTGCTGCACGACGTGGGAAAGATCGGCATCAGCGAGCGGATCCTCCTCAAGCCCGGCGCGCTCACCGCGGAGGAGCGAAGCCGGATCAACACCCACCCCCGGATCGGCTACCGGCTCGTCCAGCAGGTTCCCGCGCTCCAACCGATTTCGCGCGGCGTGCTCCACCACCACGAGCGCTGGGACGGCGGGGGCTACCCCTCCGGCCTGGCCGCCGAGCAGATCCCGCTCGAGGCGCGGATCATCGCGGTCGTCGATTCCTTCAGCGCGATGATCTCCGACCGCCCGTATCGCAAGGCCCTCTCGGCGCAGGACGCCTGCGCGGAGCTCGAGCGGTGCGCCGGAACGCAGTTCGACGCAGAGGTCGTCCGCGCGTTCGTCGACGAGGTCCGCTGCAACCCGCCGTCCGAGGGCGAGGTCGCCCTCGCACAAGCCCTCTCGGATCCGGAGGTCGAGGCCCTGATGGGCGAGGGAGAGCCGCTGCTGGGATACGGGTCCTTCTCGTTGGTCGACAGCCTGACGCTGCTTGTGACCCGTCGCCACATCCACGAGCTCGTCCACGCAGAGGCCCAGCGAGCCGCGGTCCAGGGCCGCCCGTTCGGAGTGATCGTCGCCGAGCTGGAAGGGATCGTCGCGATCAACGCCCGAGATGGCTACGGCGCGGGCGACACCGCGATCCAAGCAGCGGCGCAGGCCTTCCAGCAGGTCGCCACAAGGACGGGCGGAACGGCCTCCCGGCACGGCGGCAGCCGTCTGGCGCTCCTCTACCCGGGAGCGGACCAGTCCGCGGCAAAGCTCACGGCCGTGGAGCTGGCCTCGGCGCTCGAGGGCTCGCTCGGCGCTCGTGTCGGCTCAGCAGCGTGGCAACCGGGCGATGAGGGCGACGACGTCCTGGCCCGCGCCCGGGAGGACCTGCGGACGACGCCGGGCGGCGGGATTACCCCGGCCGACGGCGTTACGCCTGACGGCGGGATCACCCCGGCCGACGGCGTTACGCCTGACGGCGGGATCACGCCCGGCGGCGCGATCCGCGCCGGCTGAGCCCGGCCGGCTCCGAGCACGAAAGAGGCCGGTCCCGCAGGACCGGCCTCGATCGACCTCCGGTGTCCGAACCTCAGTTCTCGAGCTCGACCTCCTCGTAGACGAGCCCGTCGCGGGTCGCCTCGAGCTCGGCCTCCTCGACGATCGCGCCCTTCGTCAGCGCGCCGGCCGGGCAGGTCCGATCGCGGTCATCGCCGTCGCGACGGCCACTGCTGTCCTCGTCGTCGCCGCGGTCATCGTCGCCGCGGTCGTCGTCGTCACGGCCTTCGTCGTCGTCACCCGACGAGCCGGAGCCCCGCTCGGACGAGGTCGCCGTAGGACGGTCGTCGTCATCCTCGTTCTCGCACTTCAGGCGCGTAGCCGGCGTGACCTTGCCCTCGATCTTGCCGCCGCCGAACAGCGCGATGACCAGCGTGGTCCCGTCGAAGGACTCGACCGTCCCGGCGTTCTCCTTGCCATCGCGCGTGCCGTCGTCGTCGGAGTCGCGATCGCGCGGGCTGGTGCCCGCCCTGAACTCGCCGAGGTTGTTCAGGCCGTCGCGATCCTGATCGCGTCGAGTCTGCTTGACCTGGAGGCTCAGGCCGAACCGCTTCTCCCACTTGTCCGGGATTCGATCCCGGTTGCGGTCGCGGCTCCCCGCCGCGGCCATCGACACGGCACCCAGCACGACGAGCGCCGCCACCGTCACCACCATCGCAAGCTTCTTCACGTCAAGGCTCCTTCCGATTGTCGGGGGGTCGTTCGGGGGTTGAGACAACCCACCCGGCCAAACGTCACGCGGCCCGCTGGATGTCGGTCGGCAGATCCCGACCCCGAGGCAGCGTACGCCGCGCGAGCGGGTCGTTCAGCCGTCGTCGGGATCAGAGTCGGGCGAGTCCTCGCCCGAGCCAGAGGAGCCGCTTCCCGACGACCCTCCGCCGTCGGACCCGCTGGAGCCCGAGCCGCTCGATCCAGAGCCGCTCGATCCAGAGCCGCTGGAGCCGGATCCGCTGGACCCCGACCCGCTTGATTCCGAGCCGCTCGACCCAGAGCCCGAGGAGCCGCTCCCTGAGGAGTCGTCCGATCCCGACCGGTCCTCGCCCGAATCGTCCTCGCCGCCACCCCGCCGGCGATCGCCGTCCCCGCTGCGGTCATCGCCGTCGTCGTCGGACCCGCGGCCACGCCGATCGTCCCGGCGGTTCGTGCCGCGGCCGCCGCCGCGGCGTCCTGAGTCCTCGCCGCGGGACGAGCCGGAGGAGGAAGGCCGGCCGCTAGGGAAGCCCCCGAGCGGCTCGTGGGTCGTCGACCTCGCGGCCTTCCCGTCGAGCGAGCCCGATGCGGGGTCGCTGCCGCCTCCAACGATCCCGACGGGGCCGGCAGCCAGCGCTCCCGTCGCGACGACCACGGCGCCCGCCTTGACGACGGTGGCCCCGACCCCGGCGGTCCCCGCTCCTGCGGCGAGCTCGGCGATTCGGGTGGCGAGACCGCCTGCCGGCGCGTCCGACGAGCCTGCCGCAGCCGCCCACCCGGCCATCGGCAGCGGCGTTATCGCGGTCGCCGCAGTTCGCAGCGTCGTCCGTGCTCGGTGAACGAGCTGGCGGAAGGCGCCCTCGGACATGCCCATCTCACGAGCCACGTCCGCCTGGTTGCGGCCCTCGACCGCCGTCTCGAGCAGCGCACGGCGCTGGCGCTCGGGCAGCCCGGCCACGGCGGCGAGCGTCTCGCGCATGACCGCGCGGCGCTCGACGTCGCCCTCGGGCCCGTCGCTGCCGCGCAGCGACTCCTTGAGCTCCTCGTAGTCGTAGCCGGAGCGCTTGAGCGCGTTGACGCCCGCGTTGTGGGCGATGCGATAGAGCCACGGGCGCAGCTCGCGCACCTCCGCGCCGTCGCGCAGCGACGACCACGCGCCCAGGAAGGTCTGCTGGAGCACGTCTTCGACGCGCACCGCCGGGAGCATCCTGCGTAGGTAGCGATGCAGCGGCTTGCTATAGCGCTCGACGATCGTCTCGAAGGCGCGTTCGTGGCCCTCGCCTGCAAGCGCGGCGAGCCGCGCGTCGGACTGCGCGCGCAGCAGGGCGGAGGAGAGCATTGGCGTCACGTTCGGCCTCTACGACAAGCGTAGGGACCTGGCGTTACGGTCCGGCTCGGAACTTCGTTCGATTCAGTCGATCCGCAGCTGGATCGGCGAGCGGTCGGTTACCTGGCGCAGACAGTCAAACCCCCTCGGGAACCCCGCCCGGGCTTCCGGTGCCACCCGGGTTCCGGAGGCCGCCTTGGCCGGGGCCGCCCTCTTGGCCGCCGGGGCCGCCCTCCTCGCCGGGGGCGCCGTACTCGCTCGCGCCACCGCTGGGGTCTTCCCCTCTTATGACCTGCTTACCGGATCCTCCGGCGGCCGCTTCGCCGTCGAGCTCGGAGGGGTCACCGTGCAAGGGAGGATCGTGTTCGTTCCAGTAGGCGGGATCGACGAGCAGACTGCCCTCGCCGCCTCCGGACGCCGCAGCAAGATCGGCCGCGCCGGTCTTGGGCATGTCGTCATCGTCATCTTTACTTGGCTTGAGCTTGTCGAGTAGTCCCATATACGGAGGGTACCCGAGCGGCCTCGCCTGAATCCAGAAGGTCGCTAGGAGAACTCGTCGGCCGAATGCGGTCCGACGCAGGCGATCGAGAGCCGGTCCTCGACTCCGCTCGCGATCTCGGCGACCTCGTCGAAGGTCACGGCGTCCAGCTCGGCAATCGCCGCCTCGGGATCGATCTCCTCGCCGAAGACGATCGTGCGCTGGGCCGCGTACCGGGCGACGGCGTTGGTGTTCTCGAAGGCCAGCACCCGCCGGCCCGCACCGTAGGCACGTGCGCGCTCGACCTCCTCTTTCGTCGGCCCGTCCGTGCGCAGCTCGCCCACGATCTCTCGCATCCTCGTGTAGGCCTCGACGCACTTGCTCGAGTCAAGCCCGGCGGAGAGCTGGAGGACCGGCACGTCGGCGAAGGAATGGTCGACCGCGTAGACCGAGTAGGCCAGCCCGCGCTGCTCGCGGATCTCGTCGAAGAGCCGCGAGCCCATCGAGCCGCCCAGCAGCGTGCCGTAGATGCCCATCGCCGAGCGGGCGCGGCGGTCGGCGACGTCGACCGCCGGGCGGTAGGACATCCGCAGGTGCGACTGGTTGGAGTCGCGCTCCTCGACCAGGGTCTGGGGCTCGAAGGCCGGTGCGGGCTCGAACGATTCGGGTGCGGGGAGGTCGGGGAAGCGCTCGAAGAGCTCTGAGACCTCGCCCACCACGGACTTCGTCCGCGGTGCCGCTGTGACGTGCTCGAGGTTTCCCACCACGAAGGCCCCGCCCCGCGCGCCCGCCCAGCGCCGCTCGCGGAAGGCCACGATCGCGTCGCGCGTGAAGCTCTCGAGGTGCTCTTGGGGCCCGAGCACCGTCCGACCGAGGGGATGGTCGCCGAACGCCGCCTTGTCGATGAGCATCTCGGCGACCATGGAGGGCTGGTCGTTGTACCGGGCGATCTCCTGGATCACCACGCCGCGCTCGCGATCGAGCTCGCCCGCGTCGATCTTCGGGCGGCCGACGAAGTCCGTGAGCAGGTCGATCGCCTCCATCGCCCGCTCGGCGCGGGCGGTGATGTGGAAGGCCACGAGGTCGTGCGACGTGTACGCGTTGAGCTGCGCGCCGATGCGCTCGGCGGTCTCGTTGACCTTGCGGTAGTCGTCGTAGACCTCGCCGCCCTTGAAGACGAGGTGCTCGAGGAAGTGGGCCATCCCGTTCTCCTCGGGCCGCTCGGTTCGAGCGCCTGCGTCGAAGGCGACGAGCACGGTCACCGCCCGGGTGCCTTCGATCGAGACCCTGTGCAGCGGCATCCCGTTGGCGAGCGTGGTCGAGGTCACGGCCGTCATGCGGTCGACCTTAGCGCGCACCCCGCCCGGCGACGGGTGCACGATCGGTTGCAGGGGGCGAAAGGAGGGAGGGCGGCGGTTAGCCTGCGGCGCGAACGGATGGCAGTCGACGAGCGACAGCAGAGGCGGCGCTCCGCCGCGCGCAGCGTCGAGGCGCCCGCGCGCCCGCGCCCAAAGAAGCGACCCGCGCCACCGCCGGCGCGGCCCTCCGGCGACGCCCTGATCGCCTTCCACGACGTCTCCAAGCTCTACGAGGGCGCGGACGTCGGGCTCAAGGAGGCGAGCTTCTCGGTCATGCGCGGCGAGTGGTCCTTCCTCGTCGGCCCGACGGGCTCGGGCAAGTCGACGATCATGAAGCTGCTCATCAAGGAGATCGACCTGACCAGCGGCTCCATCACGGTCGCCGGCAAAGCGCTCGCGGACATCGCCCGGCACCGCGTCCCGTACTACCGGCGCAACATCGGCGTCGTCTTCCAGGACTTCAAGCTGCTGCCGGGTCGGACGGTCTACGAGAACGTCGCCTACGCGCTCCAGGTCACGGGCCAGCGACGCTCGGAGATCCGCGCCAAGGTTCCCGACATCCTTCGCCTGACCGGCCTGTCGACCAAGCTCCACAACTATCCGGAGCAGCTCTCGGGCGGCGAGCAGCAGCGCGTCTCCATCGCCCGGGCGTTCGTCAACCACCCGCCGCTGCTGCTCTGCGACGAGCCGACGGGGAACCTCGACCCCGAGACGAGCATCGGGATCATGCAGCTGCTCTACCGCATCAACCGCACGGGCACGACGATTCTGGTCGCCACCCACGACAACCAGATGGTCGACAAGATGCGGCGCCGGGTGATCCAGCTCGAGAACGGTCGCATCGTGCGCGACGAGGCGACCGGCCTCTACGCGCGCGACGAGAGCACCAAAGAGTTCGCGGCCCGCCTGCGGGGAGAGGGCCCGCGCGGCGGCCCCGATCTCGGATGACCGGCTCGACGACCACCTAGGCGCTCGTGCGGCTCGGCTTCTTCATCCGCGAGGCGACGCGCTCGCTCAAGCGCAACGCCGCCCCGAGCTTCGCGGCGGTCGCGACGGTGCTGGTCACGATCCTCGTCCTGGGAATCTTCATTCCGATCGTCCAGGCCACGACGGTCGCGACCGACGAGGTCCGCGGGCGCCTGCTGCTCAACGTCTACCTCAAGACCGACGCTTCGGACACCGACGTCGAGCGCGTCCGCCGGCTCCTCGCGGAGCAGACGCCCAACGTCAAATCGGTCGAGTACGTGTCCAAGCGCGACGCCTACCTCGAGCAGAAGCGCCGCAATCCGACTGCCTACGAGCTCCTGGGGCGAAACCCGCTGCCCGACACGCTGCGAATCACCCCGCGGGATCCCGACGGAATCAACGCGATCCGCGACGCGCTGACCCCCCTGACGCCGAGTGGCGCGCGCACCACGATCGATCCCGCGATCGACGAGGTGCGCAACCGGCGCGAGGACACCGACAAGATCATCCGCGGCACCAACGTGGTAAAGCTCACGATGGCCCTGCTGGCAGGGCTGCTCATCGCCGCCTCGATCCTGCTCATCGCCAACACGATCCGCCTGTCGGTCTTCTCCCGGCGACGCGAGGTCGAGGTCATGAAGCTCGTGGGCGCGACCGACTGGTTCATCCGATGGCCCTTCGTGCTGGAGGGCGTCCTGGTCGGCGCTCTGGGCGGCGTGCTCGCGGTCGCGCTCCTCGGGGTGGCGAAGGTCGCCTTCGTCGATCCGCTGACCGAGTCCTTCTCGCTCATCGCCGCGCCCGAGACGCTGAACTTCCCGCTGCTCGTGCTCATCCTGCTCGGAGCGAGCGTCGGGGTCTCGGCGCTCGGCTCGGGCATCTCGCTGCGCCGCTTCCTGCGCGTTTAGCGCCCCTCAAAGGCCGACCTCTACCCTCATCGGCGCATGAACGCCCGCTCGCGCCGGTCCAATCTCCCGCCGCTGTTGGTGTCGGCGGCGGTCGCACTGATCCTGCTCGTCTCGGGGATCTGGCTGGGCGGGCATCCGGAGTGGCTTCCCAATCCGGTGCGCAACGTCCTGATCGGCGACCAGGACGCGCAGGCGATCGACACGCTGCTCGACACGATCGAGAGCGACTACTACCGCAAGGTCGACCGCGACAAGCTCGTCAACGACTCGCTCGGAGGCGCGATAGCCAGCCTCGACGACCGCTTCTCGGCCTACTTCGATCCCAAGGCCTACGAAGACTTCCAGGCCTCGAACGACGCGAAGTTCTCCGGAGTCGGCATCTCGGTCGTGCCCGATCCGGCTGGGCTGCGTATCAAGAAGATCTTCGCCCGCTCGCCCGCGGCGCAGGCCGGTCTGCGCGAAGAGGACGTCATCGTGGCGGTCAACGGTCGGACGCTGAAGGGCAAGCAGCCGAACGTCGCTACGACGCTCATAAAGGGAAGGCCGGGCACCCCCGTCACGCTCGCGATCTCCAGCGGCGGGCGCCGGCGAGTCGAACGCCTCACCCGGAAGCAGATCGCCTACCCGGTCGTGGAGTCTGCGCTCCGGAGCGTCGGGGGCGTCAAGCTCGTCGACGTGGAGCTCTCCCAGTTCAACAGCGGCGCCCACGCCAAGGTGCGCCAGGCCATCGATCGCGGCCTGCGTGCGGGAGCCAAGGGCGTCGTGCTGGACCTGCGGGGCAACGGCGGCGGACTGCTCGACGAGGCGGTTCTCGTCTCCAGCATCTTCATCCCCGAGGGGACCGTCGTGGTCACCGACGGGCGCACTCGCCCCCGCAAGGTCTTCAAGGCGACGGGAAGCTCGATCCCGACGCGGATCCCGGTGGTCGTGCTCGTCGACCTGGGGACGGCATCGGCGTCGGAGATCGTCGCCGGCGCGATCCAGGATCGCGATCGGGGAAAGGTCGTCGGCACGCGCACCTTCGGAAAGGGCGTCTTCCAGGAGGTCAAGGAGCTGCCCAACGGCGGGGCGCTCGAGCTCGTCGTCGGGCAGTACTTCACCCCCAAGGGCCGCAACCTGGGAGGCCGTGGGACGACCCCCGGCACCGGCCTCGCGCCCGACGTGAAGGCGGCCGACCGCCCGCGCACGCGGCGCGACGAGGGGCTCGACGCCGCCCTTCGCGAGCTCGCCCGCGAGACGGAGTGAGAGGGTCGGCCGCTCCCGAGCGCCCGCCGCGCACGCACGCCGTCGCCCTGCTCGAGCGTCGTGGCCGGTTCTTCGTGGGCCGGCCCTTCTTCGAGCGGGGGCGGACCTTCACCGTGGAGCGCGACCGAAGGGCAGGAGAGGGATCGCTCGTGCTCCTTCGCATCGGCGGACGAGGCGCGGCGCGGGTCGAGCGCGTGCTCGGGCGCCCCGACGTCGCCCGCGACGTGATCGAGGCGCTCATGCTCGACCGTGGCCTTGCGCGGCGCTTTGACCCGACGCTCGAGCGCGAGGCGGCCGGAGCCATCGCCTTCCGGCGCCCGAGTGCACAGCCGCGGCGCGATCTGCGCCACCTCCCGACCTTCACGATCGACCCTGCGAGCGCACGGGACTTCGACGACGCCATATCGGCGGAGGAGCGCGGACAGGGAACGTGGCGGTTATGGGTCCACATCGCCGACGTCAGCGCGCATGTGCCCCCCGGCTCGCTGGTCGACCGCGAGGCGGCGCGGCGGGCGACGAGCGTCTACGTCCCCGGGGCGGTGGAGCCGATGCTCCCCGAGGCGCTCTCCAACGTCGCCTGCTCGCTGGTGCCCGGCCAGGACCGCATGGCGGTCACCGTCGAGCTCGACCTGCGCGGGGCACGGACCGAGCGGGCCGCCTTCTACCGGTCGACCGTCCGCTCCGACGAGCGCCTGGATTACGACCGGGTCGACCGGATCTTCGCGGGGGCCGACGCGGCCGCCGAACCGTGGGGCGGGCCCCTCGCCGCCGCCCGCGCCGCCGCGGCGGCGCTCGGCGAGGAGCGGTCCAAGCGCGGCGCGCTGGCCGTCGAGTCGGTCGAGCCCGAGTTCGCCTTCGACCACGCCGGCCGTGTCGAGGCGGTGCGCCCGACCGAGCAGACCGAGTCCCATCGCCTGATCGAGCACCTGATGATCGCCGCCAACGAGGCGGTCGCGACCCTCCTGGAGGAGCGGCGGGTGCCCGCGCTCTTCCGTGTCCACGAGCGCCCCGAGCCCTCCCGGGTCGGGACGCTCGTGGCCCAGCTCGCCTCGCTCGACGTCCCCACCCCGCCGCTGCCCGAGCACCTCTCGCCCCAGCAGGCCTCGGACCTCGTCGCCGACTGCTCGCAGCGGGTCGACGAGCACGTGCGCCGGATCGGCCACGGCAGGGCGGCGCTGACCTCGCTCGTGCTGCGCTCGCTCAAGCAGGCTCACTACGCCCCGCGCAACCTCGGCCACGCCGGCCTGCGCTCGCCAAGCTACTGCCACTTCACCTCGCCGATCCGCCGCTACCCCGACCTCGTCTGCCACCGGGCGCTGCTCTCGGCGGTCGGCGGGGGAGAGGACGCGCCGCGCGGATCGGACATGGAGGGCGCCGGAGCCTGGGCCTCGGCGCGCGAGCGCGACGCGATGCGCCTCGAGCGCGACGCCGACGACGTCGCGCGCTGCTTCCTGCTCGAGCAGGCGCTCTTCGAGTCCGGCTGGGAGCGCGACTTCTCGGGCGAGGTCGTCGGCCTCATCTCGGCCGGAGCCTTCGTCGCCTTCGGCGACGGCTACGAGGGGATGCTGCCCGCCCGACGGCTGCCCGGGGAATGGTGGGAGCTCAACGAGGAGGGCACGATCATGCGCGGGACCCGGACCGGGAAGGCGATCCGCCTCGGCGACCGGGTGCGGGTGCGGGTCGAGCGCGTCGAGGCTCCCCGGGGGCGGGTCGACCTGCTGCCGGTGGAGGTGTGAGCGGCACGGAGTCGGCGTCGGCCGGCTCCGCTTGGCGTGACCATGCTTGGCAGCGGCGACGCGATCCCGTCGGTGAGGGATCCGCCCGAGGCCGGCGCGCTCCTCGCACAGTCGCTCGAGCGTAGAGCCGGGAACCGCCGCGCTCGGCTACCGCGCTATGAAGTCGTTCGGCGCTCGTCGAACCCTTCGATTGACTCAGTCAGGACCGCCTGCCAGTCATCGGTCTTCGATTCCACGCCCCACTCGGCGATCAGGTGCCACACGACCAGCTCGAGTGGCACGCGGCGCGTTGGGATGTGGAAGCGGTCGATCGGGCGACGGCTTGGAAACTCTCCGTGGACATGGACGTGCGCAGCCGGGTACGTGTAGTCGGCTCGCGGTGGCTCGCGGTGGTATTCCCAGCGAATGAGCCACGACTGCGTTTCGTCTACCGACTGCAGCCGGTAGGTGTACGACTCGATCCGGCAGTGGCCGTCGACGACGACCAGGAGTTGACGCATGGCCAGTCGCGCGACCGTCCCGTGTAGGTCCAGCGGCGCGGTTGCGTCCCACCACCCTCGTGAGCTCGAATGCGCTCGGATCGTCGGGAAGGTCGATCAACGAAAGCCGCGAATGGCTGATCGTCCGATTCAGGACGCCTTTCAGGTGATCGGCGAGGCCTTGCGCTGCTTTACGCGGCGCGTCGATGACCGTTCTGTCCGATGCGCAGCAAGCCGACGAGCTCGTCCACAGCCGGATCGCCGTCATCCAGCCGGCCGGCGTCGTAGGCCTGCCTGAACTCGTGGGCCGTCATTCCGATCGTGCGTTGAACTTCGCCCTCGAGATACGCGTCGTACTCCTCTCGGGTGAAGGTGACGACGGGCGTTCCGGCTGGCGTTTCGTCGACAGTCACGGCTTGTTCATAGTATCGGCGCCGGACGGAATTCCTCGCGCCGGTGCCCAGGGGCTTCGCCCCTCGCTCAGCCTGTGGATCGCCTACGGGTTCGCCGGCGGCTTGTGAGCAACGCGTCTCTTCGGTCTCGGGAACTGCGCAGCGCTGCGCCCGCGGGGCGGTGCGCGGGCACTGCGCCTGCACCGGCTGCTTCCCCAGCGCCGGTCACCTCGCCGCACCCGCTCTTCCCTCGCACGCCATGATGACGTCATGGCTAAGGGCAAGCGCAAGATCGGTGCGGGCGACATCGCCAGCAACCGCCAGGCCTCTTACCGCTTCGACCTGCTCGAGCGCTTCGAGTGCGGCATCGTGCTGACGGGCACCGAGATCAAGTCGCTGCGCGAAGGCAAGGCGCAGCTCAAGGACGGCTACGCCACCGTCGAGGACGGCGAGGTGTGGCTCCACAACGTTCACATCTCGCCTTATGCGCCCGCTTCGCGCGAGAACCACGAACCCGAGCGCGACCGCAAGCTCCTCCTGCACCGGCGCGAGATCGAGCGCCTGATCGGCAAGACCAAGGAGCGCGGACTCACCCTTGTCCCCACGCGCCTCTACTTCTCGGGCCCCCGGGCGAAAGTCGAGATCGCGCTGGCCCGCGGCAAGGACCGCCACGACAAGCGCGAGTCGATCCGCGAGCGCGAGATGGCTCGCGAAGCCGACCGAGCCATGCGCCGCCGCTGACTCGACCGCCGGTATGTCCCGGCGAGGCTGAGCGAGCGGGTAGGCCGCTGCTCAGGCGGGGAAGCCGCGCTCGACGAAGGTGCCCGCCATGCCCGCCGCGCAGGCGACGATGAGGCCGATGTAGACCGCGGCGACCGCGAGCCGGGCGGCGGGACGCACCTGGTAGTAGGACTCCTGCTCGCGCCCACCCCTCCGCTTGGCCTTCCAGCGCCGCCACGTCTCCATTCCGCCGAAGAGCAGGATGAGCAGCATGATCGGGTTCGGGAAGGCGAAGGTCAGGACGATCAGGCCGGCGAAGCCGGCGAACCACATCCACGGAGCCATCGCCGCCATCGCCCGCCCGCCGTCGAGAGGGACGACCGGGAGCAGGTTGAAGAGGTTGAGGAAGAACCCGACGAAGGCCAGGGCGATGAAGAGCTCGTTGCCCGTGAGCCAGTACAACGGCACGACGGCGGCTGCGCCGAGCGTTCCGAGGATCGGGCCCGCGAGCCCGACGCGGGCCTCGGCCAGCGCATCCTCGCCGAGCGACTTCGCGGCCACCACGGCCCCGAGGAACGGGATGAACATCGGCGCCGATGCCTCGATGCCCTCTCGGCGAAGCTGGATCACGTGACCCATCTCGTGGACGAGCAGGAGGAGGACGAAGCCGACCCCGAACTTCCAGCCCCAGATGAGCGCGTAGGCGCCGATCGACACGAGCATGGTGCCCGACGTCGTGAGGATCTTGAGCTTGGGAAGGAGGAGGAGGGCGCCCTTGAGCTTCGCGCCCCACTTGACCAGCGCGATGACGACGACGACGAGGGGGCTGACCGCGCGGCGGGCCCAGCTGCGCTGTTGGGGCCCGGCGGGCGACGGCGGCGCCGACGGTGAGGGCTCGGGAAGCGGGAATAGGGGGCGTTCGCGCTCCATTCGAGTCATTGTGACAGCGACGTTTGGCGCTCATCAGGCCTGGGACCTCGCGCACCGTCGGAGGCGAAGCTGACCGGCGTAACCGGCACTGACTGGCCGCGACGGCTAGTATCAGGAAGGCAAGAAACTGGGGGCGAACTAGCTTCGACGTGGAGCTGACCGTCTCGATGTGGCGAGCCGAGGACTCCGGGTTGGCCTCGTTAAAGAGCCCCGGAAAACCATACGTGCGGACTCTCATGAGTTCGCCCTCGCCGCCTAAGCGGTAGAGGGAGTCGTCCCGGGCAGCCCGCGGCCCGGTAAAGCGGCTTCAGCGAGCGGGCTCACCCCGAAGGCAGGATCCTCGGCCCGAGGGGGACAACTTCAGGAGGATGTGGCGCCGGGAACGTGCCCCGCGGATCGACCGACCCGGTTGCCGAGATCAGACTCCGACGGGAACGCTCGTAGCAAGCATCGCTGACGGGTTCCGCGGACGCCGGGGCAGAACCGGCCGCCTCCACTGACGCAATGAATTCGCACCGCCCTCCGAGGTCCCGCTCTCGGAGGGCGGTGCTAAGAGCGCCAGGGCATCGAGGGCGGTGACTGCGCGGTAGTAGGGGCGGCCGACATCCGGCTCGACCTGCTCGAGTCGGATCTTGCCGAGCACCTCTCGCAGGATGAGGGCGGAGCGTGGCGTGCGCTGCTCGAGGACGTCCTGGATCTCGGAGACGCGCTCACGGATCCACTCGATCGGCGGCGCTCGAAAGACCTTCTCGCGGGAGACGCGCAGACCATCGACCTCCTCCCGCAGGGCCTCAACCTTGCGTTCGGTCGCGACAAGCGCTTCCGCCAGCGCCCTGCTCCCGCGGCCCTCGCCGACGAAGTCGACGAAGTTGGCCAGCCGCCGCTCCTCGGCCGCCAGCTCCGTCTCCTTCATCCGGACGAGCTCCGGAACCTCGGAGCGAAGCCGCTTGACCTCCACCTCGACGCGCTCGAGGACGTAGCGGAGGTGCTCAGGGTCCGAGATCCGCTCACGGACGGCGCCGAGGATGATCGTCTCTGCCAGCGTGCGGCGAACGCGTAGCTTGTTCTCGCAGCCAGCCCGTGCCGCTCGCAGGCAGCCGTAATAGCCGCTGGCCTTGCCGCTCACGAGGCCGATCGTGCCGCCGCAGGAGCCGCACACCATTGCGCGTGAGAGCAAATGGGTGGGGAAGTGTTGCTCGGAGCTGCTCTGTCCGGCGGAGAATCCGCGCGTGCCACCGGGCCAGGTGTGGCGCATCTCCTGCCGGCGCTTGCGCACCGCCTGCGAGAGGTCGCTCGGGACGATCCGCAGGCTCTCGTCCTCTTGGACGATCCACTCAGACTCCGGCTTCTCGAATCGCTTGCGCCGCCCGGTCCGCGGATCGCGTCGGCTCTCGCTGCGATTCCAGATCCAGCGGCCCGTGTACTTCTCGTTGTCGAGGATCCGGCTGACGGTCGAGGTGGACCATCCCTTGGCCGAGCGGATCTGGCCGGGTACCTGCTCCTCGTTGAGCGAGCGCGCGATTGCCGTCAGGGACTGGCCGTCGGCATAGGCCTTGAAGATCCGCAGCACCATCGCTCCCTCGCGCGGCTCGATCTCCATCTTGTAGCCCTCGGGCCGAGGGCGGCCCTTCTTGTCCATCCGCATCTCGCCTACCGGAATCGAGCGGTAGCCGAAGGTCCGCTCGCCGACGAAGAACCCGCGCTCCTTCTGCCCCATCTGCCCGCGCAGCGTCTTCTTCTTCAAGTCGCGGAGCGCCAGCTCGTTGAAGATCCCCCGCACCTGGATCCCGAGCGTCGCCTCCTCGTCGTCGCTGTCAAGGCCGTCGGCGACCGAGATCACCCGGATCCCCTCGAAGTGAAGCTCGGCGATCACCGAGAGCATCAGGTGGTTATCGCGCGCCAGCCGCGACAGGTCGTCGACGAGAACTACGTCGAACTCGCTGCGCGGGGCGGCAGCAAGCAGAGCTTCGAGGCCGGGACGGTCTTTCCGAGCGCCGGACCGCGCCTTGTCCAGGTAGATGTGGTCGTCCATAACGGCGACGTTCCGCTCCCTCGCGAGCCGCCGGCACGCCCCGATCTGGTCCTCGATGCTCTCCGGCCGCTGGTTCTCGGAGCTGTAGCGCGCGTAGATCGCTGCCTTCATCCGCTACCCGCAGCCCTCGTCAGCCATGCTTGTGGGGCGCGACCCGACCTGCTTCCGCTCGTGATCCGCCGCCGTCTCCATCAGCCGGACGTACTCCTCGGCGAGCTCAGCGGCTATGTGATCGAGGAGGTTGCGCAGCGGGACATCCGCAGCCAGCTGGGGCCGACCTGACGCGACTGCGGTGGAAGCTCTGGCGTGCATTATGAGAGACATTGTCTCTCATGCTTCGGACAGAGGGGTCCGCGCGAGTAGCCACGCTCAATCAAGCGCCAGCGACCGCGCGACTTCGGTCACGCTGAGCTCCAGGCGAACGAACCGGCTTCCTTCCGGCCCGCCAAATTGGCCTGTGGCTGCGCCCTTCCTTCCTGAGGAAGTTGGCACCGATCGAGCGGGCCTGACTGTCGGCGGCTTTCCGACGAGCTGATCGAAACGGATCCCCCCGAAGAGCTTCGGCTCCGCGTCCGCTCTTGCTAGTGAGATGTAGATGGCTCGGCCATCACTGACGATGATACGAAGATCGGGCGCGCTGGTGTCGCGCAAGCTGTCGGGCAGGGAGAACCCACTCAGCTCCCCATCGAGGCGATTCGCGAATGCCCGGAGCAGGTGCAGAACCGCACTGACCGCCGCGACTGGGAGCATCGCAGAGCGAAGCCGCACCGCGACGGCAAGCTCGAGGAAGTTGTGGGCGGAGAAGACGCGGCTCGAGCCGCGCCCGTGGGCGTCCTGTAGATCGGGAACGACCACCTCCTTCTCGCAGAGGTGAATCAGCCGGTACTGCGGCACCTCGAGCCTACGGGCGAGGTCGGAGAGCGTAAATGACCGTCCGGCCTCCATGATAGACAGAACGTATCAATGAGCCCAGCAGACAAGCGCGCCTTACGCGACGGTTGAGTGTCGCAGTTGACACATGCTGCGCGAGCCTTGCGAGTGGAGCCCCCGTAGCATCGCGGCAATGAAGGCGGTCAGCCTCTTCACCGGAGCGGGCGGGCTCGATATCGGCTGCGAGCGGGCCGGATTTGTCACGCGCGCAGCCGTCGAGAGCAATCAAATAGCCCAGCAGACCCTGCTCGCCAACCGCGAGCGATACCTTCCCGGGCTCACCGAGCGCGCCCTCTTCTCTGACATCGTCACGCTCGAACACGACCAGCTTCTCTCCGCCGCTGGGCTCGAGCGGGGCGAGGCAGACCTCGTCTATGGAGGGCCCCCCTGCACGCCGTTCTCGAAGTCCGGCTACTGGCTCGCCTACAAGCGGGCTGGCGCGGACCCCAAGGCCTCGCTACTCGACAACTACGTCGCGACGCTCCGCGCCACTCGCCCGAGAGCCTTCTTGATGGAGAACGTCTACGGCCTCGCATACCGGAATCACAACCGCCCGATCCTTCAGCGCTTCATCGATGGGGTGCGTGGGGCGGGCTACTCGTTCGATCACAAGGTGATCCTTGCCGCTGATCACGGCGTGCCCCAGATCCGCCAACGGCTCTTCTGCGTCGGCGTTCGATGCGACCTACTCGATCGGCCAACCGAGCTATGGCGATTCGAGTGGCCCGAGGAGACCCACGGGGGCCCCCACGAGCGCCGCGTCGAATGGGACGGGGCGCTCCTTCCGCACGTCAGCGCCCGTGAGGCGCTTGCCGACCTCTCAGACGAGCAGAACCCACTCGAGCCCGAGGAGCTGGTCGATGGCACCTACGCGGAAGCGCTCCGTGAGGTTCCGCCGGGCGACAACTACCTCTACCTGACCGCCAAGCGCGGCCACCCCCGGCCGCAGTTCGAGTGGCGAAGCCGCTACTGGAGCTTCCTCCTCAAGCTGCACCCCGACCGACCCTCCCCGACGATCCAGGGCCAGCCCGGGCCGTGGGTCGGCCCTTTCCACTGGAAGGACCGCCGCCTGCGCGACGCAGAGCTGAGGCGGCTCATGACCTTCCCCGACGACTACGTCGTCTGCGGGAGCCGACGCGACCAGCAGCTCCAGCTCGGCAACGCCGTCCCGCCACTGCTTGCCCAGCGAGTCGCCGAAAAGCTCGCCGCCGAGCTCGAGCGCCTTGGCGCCAGGAAGCCCTTGCCGCTTGCGGCGTAGGGCCGCACGTCACCGACCAGGCAGCTTTTCCAGGGTGGCCGCGACGCGATCGGCTATCTCAGGCGCCGGCTCGTGCTCCCACGCCCTTAGGATCCGCCACCCCGCAGCCGTGAGCGCCTCGTCGACAGCACGATCCCGGGCGACGTTGCGCTCGAGCTTCGGCCGCCAGTACTCGGTGTTCGCGCGCGGCTGGTTGCCGTGGATCGGGCATGCGTGCCAGAAGCAGCCGTCGACGAACACCGCAAGCCGGGCGGGTGTGAACACGATGTCGGGTCGCACCACCCGGCCAGGCGTGCGAAGCGGCATGTCCTTTCGGAAGCGAAGCCCGCGGCGGTGAAGCTCGGAGCGAAGCGCAACCTCCGGCCCCGTGTCGCGCCGCGGGTTGCGCCGCATCCGTGCGCTCACCTCAGCGCTTGTCGGGTGCGGGTAGGGAAGCGGCGCCATCTGCCGGCGGACCCTACGCGAGAAGGCTGCGGGCGCCTGCCTCACGCATCGAGCGCCTCGGCGAGTGTGGGACCCCACGACTCGTCGATCCGCTGGATCGCTGCGATCCGATCTGGATAGGTGGCGTCGCGCTCGAGGAGATCCGAGCGCTTGTAACGGAACGCCCACTGCCGCCAAGGCCCGTACATGCAGGCCGCGACGACATCGAACTGCCGGGGGTCGTACAAGCGGCTCTTCGGATCACCCTTCGAGGCTCGCGTCTTCTGCGTCTCGACCTTCGGCGTGCCATCGGCGTAGGTCGTGGGGGAGGCGTTCTTGCACTCGACCGTAAGGCGTCCGCGGCGCGAGCGAAGCTTGACGAAGAAGTCGGGTGGCCCCTCCTGCATTCCAAGCTCGACCGCCACCACTTTTGCGTCGGTTTCGAGCACCCTGTGGAGGTGGCGTTCTGCGACTCCGCCGCGCACTGCCATCCCGAGTCGTGGCCGCTCGCGGATGATGTCGAGAATCTCCTGTCCAGGCAGGTCGAACTCGCGTTCCAGAGCGTGGAGACCGGTAGGTCTCTCCGGCCGGGCGGCGCCCTCCGCGGCCGTGAACCGAAGCGACGGGTCGAGCCGAAGCGCCTGCGCGTCGCGCTCGAACCGCAGAAAGTCGAGAAGCCGCTCGGGCGCAAAGGCGACCACGGTCTCCACCCCCAGCTCGGTCCGCGGGCTGGGAAAGCGGACGCCCGAGATGTTGTCGCGGTCCCAAACGTGCCAGCCAGAGCGCCTCGCTTTCGCGATGTCGCCTTCCTTGAAGAAGACGGAGATGCCGATTGGAAGGGGGTTATAGACCAACGGGTCGAGCGCGATCAGCAGATCGGCCTCGAGGTGGGCCCCAAGCACCAAGGTGACGTCGACGCCGAGCGGATCGAACCCCACGGGGTGCTGCGCCGCCCTCCATGCCGGGTCGTTGACATCGCCGTAGCGGACTTGCAGTCGATGCTCGTCCTGCGGGCGGTTTCGGGTCTCACGACGGTTGGCCAGGAAGGCGTAGGCGCAGACGCCGATGCGCTCTCCGCCCTCCGCCTCGACGCCAAGGAACAGCGGCGCTTGGCTGGGGCCCGTCGATGAGATCACGCGGCCGCCACTTCGCTCCACGGCCTCTTCGACGAAGGCATGGTGCCTGCGCCTCTGGACGCGCTGATAGACGGGCGCGTACGCACGTCCGGATTGCATAGCGCTCATAGAGGTGGTCTATCGCAAGAGCGGTCGGCATGAGCAACCGAGCTACGGAGGGTGGAGGCACGACGCAGGAGACAGCGCTCGCCGCTGGCCGACCACGGTCGTAATCCAGTGGTTCGGGGGGCGCTATGGCAAGACGACCGTGTCTTCGAGCCCGGCCACCCCGGCTACCTCCTCTATGCCGAAACAAGTGGCCAAAGGCCGCGCAGAAGCTGGTCAAGGGTCGCGAGGCGCTGCTGGCATTCTATGACTTCCCTACCGAGCACTCGCGCCACCTGCGGACCACGAACCCGACCGGGAGCAGGTTCGCGACGGTCATCCAGCTGGACTCCCGGGTGACCAAGGGTGCCGGCTCGAACGCCGCCGCACTGAGCGGGCTATCAAAGGTCGTTACGAGGACAGGACGTGGCCTTCGTCTAGAGCTGGTGCGGAACCCGGGTGAGGCGGCGGCGCTTCGCGCTCCGCGCCCGCTGACCTTCTCCTAACGCGGTTCGCACGGTTCCGCGTGAGTAGCCGGTGCCGTGGCCTTTATCACTGGTGGGGGTCGGGCTCAGCCATCGAGCCAGACGACGATCCGCTCGGGCCAGCGCCGGGCTGTATGAAGGTCGAACATACCGACCGTGCGCCCGCCGTCGATCGCTCGGATCGCGGCAAGTTGCTCGGGGACCCACCTACCGTCCTCGACAGGCCAGAGGGGGTGGCCAAGCACCGCTGTGCGCCCCGAGCATTCGTCGCGGACAGCAACGAGCGGGCCTGCCGGCTCGACGGCGAGCTCGAAGGCGCGAGCGAGCCCGTTGGCGATCACATCCTGCTCCGCCATCCAGCGCTCGTTGTCGACCGGTCGCCGGGCGGCGGCCTCGGCGAGGTCGAGTCCGAGCCGCCAGTCGAGCACGGCGTGCAGCATACGGTTGTCATAGCTACGCAGGCAGTCAGGACAGGCGCTGTCGCAGCGGGATCGGTGCGCCTGCCCGGCGAGGCGCGAGCCGATCTCGTCGACGATGCGGTCGAGGACGCGCTTGAGGCGCGTAGGCTCGCCGAGCTGGCGGGAGTATCCCGCGCCGTTCTCGAGCCGGTCGGCGATGAAGATCCGCCTGGTGACAACCGTCCCGACGCGGCAGGGCTGCAGCCCGATGTCGAGTTCGCGTGGGTCGATGTCGAGTTCGAGGGCGCTGGACATGCGCAGCAGCTGGGCGAACGACCACAGTGCGGCGATCGATGCGGGGCGATGCGGGCCAACGGGTAGCGCGCCATCGGCTGGGCCGAGTTCGAGGTGCGAGGGCTCGAGCACAAGGACGTCGGTCGGTCTGACCGAGCCGATCGCGCCAATGCGGTCGGGCGGGCGGTCGAAGAGCTCGGTGGGCAGGGCGATCGGGTCTGTGTAGAGGTCCCCGCTGGCGACGACGACAGTGCGCTCGTGGTCGTGCAACTCAAACCACTGGCCGCGGTTGTCATTGACGACGTAGACGGGGCATTCGGGCCGTCGGTAGACACTGAGCCCACGCACGACCTCGGCGGGCTCGTCGCCGGCCACCCATGCGAGCTGTGGGGTGCCACCGGCGGGGCCGCGCTCGGCTTGGTCGTCAAAGTCACGGGCTCGGAAGTCGGTTCGAAACCCGGCGGGCTGGTAGAGGTCGAACAGCAGCAGCTGCCCGTCACAGACGTGGCAGTGCGCATCATCGGGCGGGCCGTCTAGTGCGATGGCGCCACAGTCGGCGCAACGCAGAAGCTGCGTCGGCTCCCCGAGGGGGTCGACCGCGAAGGTGCCGCGCGCATTGACCTCGTAGGCGGCGAAGCCTACGCAAACGTGGATCCGTTTGTCCTTGGTGATCTCGGCGCCTGGCGCAAAGCTCGAGATAGCCATGTCGAGGGGACGGTCGCTCACGATCGCGCCGGCGTCGTCGATCCCCTGCGGCCTGCGCTGATAGAGCGGGCGTACACGAGTCGGGAAACCGAACATTGGCAGGACGCCGGCGTTGGCGAGGCGCTCGCTGAGCTCTGGCTGCGCGAAGTGGCGGCTAGCGGCCGCGCGGTCGATCGCGTCGACGAGATCCTCGCGCAGCCAGCGTGACAGTTCCTGTGCTGCCGTCCGGTCGATGGGAGTGTGCACGACTAAGCCGTAGACGATCTCTTCGATGTCGTCGCGGTTGCGCAGCGAGCTCCGGACGTCCTCGCGGCGCTCTGGCCAGGTCTCGACTCGTCCGAAGCGGCCGTGCGTGGTGCGCGTCGGCTCGGGTACGAGGTCTCCCGGGAGCTCGCCGAACGTGCGCCGTAACGCTTCGGCGGTTGCGACACGTCTAACCAGCTCAATGCGTCCGAGGTCGAGGGTGGGCTGCGGTGGCGGGTCGCCAGTGATGCGCTCCGGCTCGTTGAAGAAGAAGTCGTCGTGCGTCCTGTCGCGGCAGACGGTGACGCTGAACGACCAGGGCTGGTTCTGGCGTCCGGCGCGACCCACGCGCTGCTGGTAGTTGAAGCGTTGTGGCGGCATGTTGGCCATGACGACGGCTCGCAGCGACCCGATGTCGACGCCGACCTCCATCGTGGTCGTGACGCTCAGGACGTCGATTGAGCTGGTCAGCTCGTTCTCTAGCGGGCGCTCGAGCAGGGCACCCTTGAACTGCCGCTGGCGGCGACGCTGCTCGGAGACGGGCTTGGTCTGGCCGGTGAGCTCCTCGACGCGCATGCGCCGTGGCGGCTCGGTGGCGAGCCATGCGTAGTAGTCGTCAACGTCGTCGTCCAACTCGACCGCGGCAAGCTCAATGCCCTGGCACCATTGCGACGTGCATACGCCGGCCGATGGGTGAAGGTGGATGGTGCCGCATGCTGTGCAGCGCAGTGGGCGAGGTCTTTCGGCGAGGGCGACGTGCAGGCCGTCGAGCTGCAGCGCCCAGTTTTCGAGCGCGCGCGAGTCGGAGAGGGCTTGGGCGATCCCGTCGAGCCAGTCGTCCGGGTCGTCTCCGTGGCGTCGAGCGAGCTTCGCGGCGAATGCGCGCATAGCGCGGCCGGGCGTCGCGCTATGCGCGCCCCAGCCGCCCGGGTAGCGGGCGGCAAGCCCGAGCACGCGCACGGCCGAGCGCAGCACCTCGAGCCGCGTGGTCTCGTCACCAGCAGGCATGGCGCCGGGCCGTGGCACTCGCGGCTCAAGCCAGCCGAGGCCGATCGATTCGAAGTCGCGGCCGCCCCGGTTGAAGAACGCCTCGGCGAGGTGCTGGTCGAGCAGCGCGCGGACCTCCTGAGCGCCTGGTCCGCGTACGGTCGCGTCGAGCCGGGTCCATTCCCCGCCGGGCGCCTCGAAGAGCTCCCACCAGTGGTGGCGCCCAGCGACCGCTTGGCCGCTGGGCTGGGGCCCTGCCGGGTTTACGCCAAGCTCGACGAGGCGGCGCTCGATGCGGGTGGCGATGGCCTCCCATGGAAGGCGCCTAGAGCCGCTGCCGTGCGCGTTATCGAAGGCGGCGATGCGTTGGCGCTCTTGCTCGCCGGCGGCTCCGCGCCGGTCGAGTACGAGCGCGACCCACAGGTCGGGGTCGTCGGCCTTGAGGCCGTCCACGGTTCGGCGCTCGTCGTCGCTCAGTGGCTCCTCCGCTGCGGCGCGGCGCAGCAGCCCGAGCGGCGAGTCGGTGCGCTCTAGCTCCCCGGTCGCGAGCTGACGGACGAGGTCGCGGAAGTGGTTGAGCTCGACGCCGGCCGCCGTACTGGCGGCGTCGTCGCGGCTGTCGGTAAAGACGATTGTGCGTCCTTCACCGGGCGTCGCCCCGATCGAGCGCACGACACGATCGAGCACGATCTGGCTAACGCGGGCGGCGCCGGTGGTGTGTCCGCGGATTGGCGATCGTACGACCCCTCGGTAGAAGAGGCTGAGCTGCCGGTTTGAGCCGCTTGCTCCACAGCGCGGGCAGCGGCCGGGCAGCGCGGGCACGCGAGCGCCCTCGACTCGCGGCGCTAGGAGCATCGTGCCGGTGGCCTCGTCACGCTCAGCGCGGGCGAGTATCCCGGTTCGCGGGTCGAGCACGGCTGGGGCGAAGCGGAAGCGATGCTCGCCGTGGCGCCAGTCGGCGTCGGGCGGGCATGGAGCGGGCCAGTACCACATGTACTGCTCGCCCCACGCCCGCGCGAAGACGGGGCGCTCGGCGGCGCGCGGCGAGGAGGGAAGCGCACTGAGGTACCACTCGGCTACCTCGGGCGACTCATCATCGGGCTGGAGCGCGAAGCCGCCCAGCGAGACGTCACCGCATTGGTAGCAGTACAGCAGCTCCAAGACCCGAGATCCACACCCGCAGCGCGCGACAGCGTTGGAGTGCAGCCGGCCGGTCGCGCGCGGGCGGTCGTCCGGGCCGCGGGCCGGAATCTGGTCGCATGCAGGATTGGAGCATGCCCAGACTCCGCGGATCATGCGGATGAAGTGGTGGGCCCGGAACGGGATCGCGCCCGCGTCTGGTTGCGCGCGCGCAATGGCGTCGACGAGAGGCCCCTCGAGGGATGCGCCGTCCGCGAGGCGGGAGGCGACGGTTGAGAGGCGCGTCGCGCGGATCTGGCCACGCTCGTCGCGGCAAGCTGCTGCAGCGAGTTCGTCGACCGCGACACTGGCGGGCTCGTCGCGCAGCCGCTCCTGCTCCTGTGGCAAGAGCGCGCGCAATGGAGGAACTTCGCGTGCCCGGCCTGGCGTGATGTGAAAGGTCTCGCCCGGAACGCCGAAGAACTGCTCAAGGAAGTCGCGCCCTTGGTGAGCGTTGAGGGAGGCGCTGGTGGCGAGGCAGCGCAGCTGCGGCGAATCGGCCTCCAGACCCAGGCGCCGCAGCAGGCTACGCACGACTAGGGCTACCTCGCTGCCCTGCGTGCCGCGGTAGGTGTGCAGCTCGTCGACGACGAGGGTGAGCGTGTGCGCGGGGTGCGCGGCGAGCCACTGGGCAGTGCGCTCCAGCATCGGCTGCTCGCGCTCGCGCATTAGCACGACGTTGAGCATCGAGTAGTTGGTGACGAGGATGTCGGGCGGCGTCACGATCATGTCCCAGCGCGTTAGCAGCTCGCCTTCGCGAGGGTCGGGGAACTGCGTCATGACCTCCTCGTCGGCCTCGAGCATGCCGTCGCGGTCCGCCTCCATCGCCCGCAGCTCTCTGGCAACACGCTGGACTGCCTGATGGCTAAGGAGGCCGGGCAGCTCGCCAGCGCCTAGGGTGTCCCCGGTGTAGCGACCGAACGTGATCGGCGGGCCGCCGCCGCGACGCGGTGCGCGAGCGACGGCGCGGCGTAGGCGGGCGATCTGGTCTTCGACGAGAGCGTTCGTCGGGTATAGGACGACGGCGCGGAGTGCATGAGGACGGTCGCCCTGGGGGCGTGCCGGCTGCCATCGCCCCCGGGCTCGCTCATGCCACCAGCGGTTCACCGCTGGCGCGGGCCCGTACCGGCGCGACTCGTCGAGCAGACGCGCGAGGACTGGCAACAGGAACGACTCGGTCTTGCCCGACCCGGTCCCCGAGGTGACCACAACGTTGCGCTGCGGGATCGTCTCGGAGGCAGATCCAACGAGCGCCTCGGCTTGGTGGTGGCGCAGCGCAAAGCTCGGGTCGGCGGCGAAGACGACTGCGGCGAGCTCCTCCGCCACCTCGGGGGAAAGACCGACCTCGGCGCAGGCCTGCGCGATTGTGGGCCCCGACTCGTAGGGCAGCACGGGCTCGACAAGTGGCTCGGTGAACACGACGCCGTCCTGGACGAGCAGCGCTCGGCGCTCATCCCGCAGACGCCGGTCGCGCAGCCAATAGGCGGTGTCGTAGTAGCGCAGGTACGCATCGCGGATGGCGTGCTCGAGGGTGAGCGGGGTGGGGTCAGGCATTGACACCGAGGCTTGCGCCAAGCCGCGCGATCAGCGCAGCGGCAACGGCTGGGTCAACGTCACCGTACTCCACCAGATGCCCCTCGACGGGGATGGGAAGCAGGCCGCTGCAAAGCACGAGTGCGCGCTCAAAGAGCCAGGGTGGCTCTGCCCCGCGGTGGCACAGTGCGCGGTGGCGCTCGGCGTCGTAGGCCAGGAGCGGGCTTCGTTCGGAGGCCAGCCACTTGGCGAGCCTCGCATCAGCGACTCGGAGGTCATAACCGTCTCCGTGCATCACAACGCGCGGCGGGCCGACGGTCCGGTAGGCACCCGGCAGGCGGGCTGAGGGCGCGGGCAGCCATCGCATCGACTCCACGTCAAGTCGCTGAAGGGTCGTGCTTGCTGGCGCCGCCGGGACCCGCGGGAGCTCGCTCCGAAGCGCGGCGAGCCTCGGCAGCGCGCCGGCAAGCCGAAGCGGAGCTTCACGCTCGACCCCAATCGCGATCCCACGGCGAGCGGCGATTTCGGCGGCGATCCGCTCGAGGTCGTCTTTGTCCACCCCGAGGAGCCCGACCCGAAAGGGTCCATTGGGCTGGCGGATCCACTCGACCCGCCCCCCGACTTCGTGCGCGATCCGCCCCATATCGAAGAGCAGCTCGGGTGATCGCCATCCCGCGAGAAACGCCCCGGCCGGTGAGGCAACTAGCGCTGGCGGCGAGATCGACCATCTACGGGGTCGCAGGTGATCGTCGAGTTCGACGTCAAGGTGACCAAGCGACGCAAGAGCGCGAGCTGTCTCCGCCGCTGCCCAGGGTCGGTCGTCGCGCTGGCCAACGAGCTGCTCGAAAGCCGCGAACGTGCCAGCTCCGACGCAGGAAAGCGCGTCGAGCAGTAGGTCGTGGTCGAGGGGTTCCTCCTGGCGCACGCTCGGGACGGCCGGCGCCGAGGCGGCCGCTGATAGTCGCCGCGCTGCCCCTGGGGGCGCTCCGCGCCGGCGCGGGCGTGCCGGAAAGCTCTTCTCTAAACCGCAGTACCTGCACTCGCCCTCGAAGGTCTGTCCCCATCGCCGGCGACCGCGGGTCGTGCTCTCGAGCATGAAGTGGTGTGCGCCGGTGACAAAGCACTCCGGCACGCTGCTGCGGCGCTGGGCCGCGACGGGGGGCTCGGGCTCGTCGTCGTCCTCCGCGACCGGAGGTTGGTGGGCGGAGAGGTCGCGAGTCGTCGCGGCGGCAGGCGCCGCGTCCGGACTGTTCGCGTCGAGGACAAGCGCCCCTTGGACGCCCTCTCGGTCTGCTCCCGCGCTGATTGCGCCGAGCGGCTTGCTCGTCGCGTACGCGAGCGTCGACCGGATGATGGGGAAGAAGGGCGCCGAGGAGGAGCGGAGGTGGAAGCTTGTGGCTCCCAGTGCGCGACCCGCCAGGTCGTTTTCAAAGAGCTGGACGCGATAGTCGCCGTCCCCGAGGTCGAACTCGGTCAGATCGACGATTGCTGCCTCTTGGAAGAGCTCAAGTGCCTCAGGGTCGGCGGACGGAGCGATCGGCTCGTCCGTCTCGGGAGGCCCCGCGTCGCCCTCGAGCGGCTCAACCCCGGCTTGCGTCGACTCGGTGCCCTCGCGGACGACGGCGAGGGCGACTACGCGGCCGGGAGGCGCGGTCGCTCGGATCTCCGGTGGGGCCGAGGAGTGCCAGCTCGCGCGGCCTGGCAGGCGCAGGCCGCCCTCGACCGCGACCTCGGTCCATGCGAGGGGGATGAGGGCGGCGAGATCGGGGGCGGTGGTGTCGCTGATCGCGACGATCTCTACGCCCTCGAAGGCGATCCAGCCGGCGGGCAAGCCAGGAAGCGTCTCGTAGGGGCGGTATCCCGGTCGAGCGATCACGGCGAGCTCGCGCTCGACGCGGGCTCGCACGGGCTCGACAGCCAAGAGAAGGTGCTCGGAGCCGAGCCGGACTCGATCCGTTTCGCGGAAGCGCCCGCCCGCTGCCGAGCGGGCGAGGACGACGAGCGTCCGAGGATCTCGCGCGGCGCGGAAGCGTCCGCTTCCGACCCGCAGCCTCGCGAACAGCAGGTCAGGGACGGATAGCTCGCTAAGGACCGGCCGCCAGTCCTCGTCGTCGCGCTGCCCAAGGCGGAGCCGCCCGCCCGTGTCGGCGACGGCCGCTGCGCCCGCCTCGTCGGACCCTGGGTCCACGACAAGCTCGTTGACCCCCTCTGGACAGCGGACTGAGAGCCCGATCCGCAAGCTTCGTCGTGGCAGCCGCCTAAGTGCGGCGCTGAGCGCCATCGTGCGGCTGCTGGAGGAGGCGTCCTCGACGACGCCCGACCATGCCTGAAGTTCTACGCATGCCACCTCGGCGACACGCTGTACGACGTCCTGCTGCTGACAAAGCGCCTTCAGGCCACGGCTGACCCGTGAGTCTGGGAGCGATGCCTCGAGAAGGCGGATCATGTCCTCGACCGCTATCCCCTGTCCCGGACGAAGGCCGAGATCGCTGAACAGCGAACGGATGGCGCTGCGGTCGCTCGCGCGAACGAGTGCCTGGGACATTGGGAGTCCAACGTGTACACGGTAGTCGAACGAGTAGGCGGTCGGGATGCCCCGCGTGTCGCTGTCCTCCGCGATCCAGCGGTTGAGGGCGGACCAGAGCTCGCCAGAGTCCGCGCCAAATCCGCGCACCACCTTCGAGCGCAGGCGCCGGTCGTCGGGATCCCGGTCGACCGCCTGCAGGAAGCGACCGTAGTAGTTGCTCGCGCGGAACTCCTGGTCGCCGCGCATCCCCTCGGCGACCAGGGACTGAAAGGCGAGCACCGCCACAATGGGTGGCGGCGTGTCGCGCTCGCTTCGGCGACGCCACGCGCGTAGGCAGCGGACGTGCATGCCAAATAGCGCGACGCCCGCCGCGAGGCCGAGCGTGGGAGCGACGGCCGCCACGAGCTGCCGCTCGGCCTCGTCAGGGTCCTCGAGCTCCAGGGCGGCCGCGAGGCGGCCCAGCGTGTCTTCCTCGAGATCGACGTAGACCGGACGGCCCCCATAGCGCCCGCCGAAGAACTCGGACGCGAGGGCGGCGTTCCATCGGGCGTATGGCGTCGAGTCAGCGAGCGTCGGCATCACCTCACCTTCGCCGAGCCTACTTCGACCGCGTCGCACCCTAACGCTAGATGGCCACAACGACGACGACGATGCCTGCGCAGACGCCAAAACCGAGGGCGATCGCAGCGGAGATGAGCGCTGCTTGGATCAACCGGTACTTGATCCAAGCGATCTTGCTCAGCGTCAGCAGTTGCTCGGCATCGCGGTTCTCGGTGCGAGAGGCCTCGCGCTCCAACTCGTCCTCCAGTTCAGCGACCGTGGCGATTGTCCTGACCTGGCCGAAGAACGTGAGCCGCCGCGGGCTACGTACCTTGATACGCGGGAAGATGGCGAGGCCCAGCAAGACGAGCGCGGCGAGAAGAGCAAGGATGGCGAGCCAGGCCACGGCCTCCGCCGGGAACGTCAGCTCGACCGGCGTCCACTTGTCGCTCAATGCTGACGCGAATAGACCGCCGGCGACGATGCCCACGACGGCGAAGAGGATGTTGGCCTTGGTGTCGGCCTTGGCGAGGTCCTCGCGTGTGTGTTGAAGCATCGTGACTGCCAGTTGGCGGGCGTCTTCCGTCATGAGGGGCTTCCTCGCGTCGCGCGAGCTAGGGCCTCTGTTCCTCAGCAAGGGCGGTGAGCTGGCTGTAAGTGAGGCGCGCTAGCTCTGGAGCTTCCCAGAGGGCTCGGAGGAGCTGCTTCAACGTTTCGCGATGGCAGTTTTCGCTGGTGTCTCCGGAGTCGCAGGGGCAGCGGGCCGTGCGGCTAACGCCGGCTCTCTTGGCGGCTTCCCAGAGACGTCCCCGAACATCGGCCGCTGCGGGGGCGAGCGCGTCGGCGGCGAAGATGGCGTAGGCACCTTGAGCACCGTGCGGATACTCAGGTCCAGGGAAGCGAGCGGCGGGGTTATGGCGGCGCTGCGAATCGAGAATGAGCTGTTGGCGCAGGAAGGACTTGAGGTCGGAGATGTATTTGAGCAGCGATCCCTCGGGCTTGAGGTCGGGCTCGTTGGCACCGGGCAAGAACAGGCAGAAGCGAGCCCTGTCCTCGATGTGGCGATCGAGGGCAGGGGTCCAGCGACGCTCGGCGTCGTAGGCGCGCGGCGGGCGCTTCGGGTAGGTCGTGCCGAACTCAATGCGCACATCGATGGGCTCCATCGAGCCGTCGGGCAACGTGATGAGGACCGAGCCCCTCGCCGTGGCGGTGTGCCCGTCCGCGCCCATCTCGTAGCGCAGCGCCGGCTCGTGAATGGCGAGCAGGTCGAGGTCGCGGCGCAGCCGCTGTGCCCTAGCGGTGCCAGCGGCGTCGGGGCTGGGCAAGCTCATCAGTGGCGCCTTGGATCGCAGGGATGCTGAGCGAGCTACCGTTTGAGCCGCCGCCCTCGTCGAGGCGCTCGGCTTCCTCGGCAAGGATCACGTCGTTGTAGCGGAGGCGCTTCGCGAGGTAGCACTTTTTGCTCGTGTCCCAGGGGAAGAGGTCGGCGACGCGCTTGGGCAGGAGCTTGTAGACGGCGTTGGAGATGCCGACCTCGTCGCCGTCGAGTCGGCCCTGAATCTTGGCCGCGAGGCGGACGGCCCTGCCGAGGCAGATCATGTCGCGGTTGCCGTGCTGTCCTAGCTTGGACACGATCGTGAGGCCGGCGTCGACGCCGATCGCAAGGTGGATGTCGTCGGGGTTGCCGATGACGGCAGGGAGGCTCTCCTCCATCGTGCTCTGCCAGGCGGCGGCGAGGCGGACCGCGTGCAGGGCGCGCGCGTCCTCGGCGTCGTGGGGGAGGTGGTCGAGGGCCTGGGTACGGTCGCCCTGGTACTGGACGCGGAGGGTGCCGAAGTCCTGCGTGGTGACATGGCGTATCTCGGCGCGCGTGATGTGGAAGCGTCGGATGAGGCGCTCCCTGTCGTAGTCCTCGGTGGCGGCCTCCACGACGCCGGTGAAGCCGTCGATGTCGCCGAAGAGCGAGACGGAGTCGTTGAGCTTGGTGTTGGCGAGCGAGAGGCGGTCCTTGTCGATGGTCGTCGTTGCTTTTGTGATGCCCACCTTGTTGAGGGGGGTGTTGGCGAGGTCGTCCTGGATGCGCTTGGCGCTGACGTCGAGGGACCAGCTGAGTTTGTAGCGCTCGACGGCGGCCTCGACGCCCTCGAGCTCCATTGCGACGCGGACGTAGCCGTCGCGCGTGTCGGTGAGCGTGGCGTCGAGTTCGTCGTCGATGAGCTCGGCCAGCGCAGACGTGACGCGCAGTGCTGTGCCGGTCTTGACCGCCTTGGCGCCCTGGTTGGCCGCATCACCGATGAACAGCAGCTCGGAGTCGCCGCGTGAGCCGCTGCGCGTGGCGAGCGTTTCGCCAAAGGCCGCGCCGGCCGCGAGGGCGAAGCCGCCGTGGTCGCCCAGTATCTCGTTGAAGGCCTGCGTAGTCGTGATGTAGATCGCGTGGGCGAGCGCGACCGCGCGACCAATGATCTCGGAGGTGTCGCTCACCGGCCGGTAAACGAGTGCGTGGAGGCGGGTGCCCTGGAAGTGGATCTGCGCGGCGTCGAAGTCCTTACAGACAATGCGGTTGGTCTCGCGCTGCCAAAGGTGCACTCTGCGCGTCGGCGCGCGCGCGGCGTCGTGATCAGCCACATCGAGCAGGTCGGTAACGTGCGCGGGCTCGTTGGCGACAGCCGAATACAGGTGCGCTCCGTTGATGCGCTTCGGCTTGCCGAGCGTGACGTTCTCGAGGTTCATCTCGCGCTTCAGCGAGGTGACCTCGATCGGCGGGATACTGCGCTCGATGCCCTCGATCCTTTTGACGGCAGTGTCCTTGTTCCAGCTCATGCGACTCCGAACGTGTCATGACCGAGCGTTACGCTTCGTGGCGATCGGGCGCTCGAAGCGGTTCTCCTTGGCGGCCGGGTGTTGGATTTGCGAACACTGTAACGTACCCACGTGTCGGATGACCTAACGGTGGCGCGACGCGCGTCTGAGCAGCAGGGCGCCCTCGCGGAGCGACTCCGCCTAGCGCGGGCGCGCGCGGGTGTGAGCCAGGCGGTGATCGCAGAGGCGATGGCGATCCCGCGCAGCGCCGTGTCGCTGCTCGAATCCGGCGAGCGGTCGATTTCTGGCTTAGAGCTCGCGGCGTTCGCCGACGCTGTGGGTGAGAGCGTTGAATTCTTGCTCCGCGGGGAGCTACCCGACGCCGGAGCGGGGCAACTGGACGACCATGGGATCCTCGCCTACTTCCGCGCCGAGGGCGCCGTCCCGGCAGCCGACGAACCCTGGCTTCGAGATGCGGCGAAGCGCTGGTACGACTACGCGTGGATTGAGCGCCAAGTCTTCGGGAGTCAGCGCTACGACTTGCCAACGTATCCCGTCCCCCAGGGCCGCGCCTACGAGCAAGGAGAGCGACTCGCCGAGCAAGAGCGCCGACGCCTCGGCCTCGGGCACGCGGCGATCCGCTCGGTGATTGAGCTTCTAGAGGGTGAGGGTGTCAAGGTCCTTGTGTTGCCTTTCCAGGGCAACACGCCGGTTTCCGGCTGCTATTTCTTCGCGGAAGAACTCGGTCCGTGTGTACTCATCAATGAACTCGAACGGCCAAGCCGACGCCGGTTCACGGCCGCGCACGAATACGCGCATTTCCTCGTGGATCGAGGCGCATTTGAGGGTGAAGTCTGCAGCCACCATCGTCGCCGTGAACCATTTGAAATGCGGGCGAACGCGTTTGCCGCGGCGTTTCTGCTGCCCGTGGCCGGCATCGACGAAGCGTTGCGCGTTGACCTCGGTCGTGAGCCCGGTCGCGTGACTCCAGAGGACGCGATCCACTTGATGTACAGGTTCGGCGTTAGCTATGAGGCCGTGACCTGGCGCTTGCTCAACCTGGGCTGGATCAGCGGCGGCCAGCGTGAGGCACTCGCAAGTCTCCACTCCACGGCGCTGGCGGAGCGCCTCGGCTACTCGGACATCGAGCCAGGTGAGGAAGAGCCGCGACCCAGGCGATACCAAGCACTGGCGCTTCATGCCTGGCGGAATGGAAAGCTCGACGGCAAGCAGGTAGTCGAGCTCCTCGGGATGTTGCCAGGCGACGTCCCCGCTGGTGTGCCTCCAACTCCGCACTCGCGACGCAAGCCGCCAGCCGAACCCGATTGGCTCTGAGAGTCGGGCCCGGCAGCGCGATACAGCTGAAGCCCGCTCTTGGTGCCGACTGGCGCGACGGCGACGCCCGCTACCGTGTCTGCCGGTACCGGCGTCCCGCCATCCAGCCGGCGTCGGCGACGCTTGCTGGCCTGCAGGCCGAGGCGACTATCCAGGCGATCCAGGGACAACACCCGCTCGGCTTCAAGCCGATGACACTCGATGTCAGGACCGGCGAGCAGCACCTATACGGGCTCGCCCGCAACCCGACGTGCGAGGGCATCCACGCGCGGCTCGACGGTGAGCCGGCGCAGCTCGAACACGAGGCCTACCGCGTCGCCGATCACCTTCGCCGTCGGCAGCGCGGTGTCGACGATCGGCAGCGGTCCGAGCTGCTGGGAGGCAAGCTCGAACGGCGGCTGCGGGTGCGGGTGATCGGTCATCTGCGTCTCCGTCCGGTAACTACGGTAAAGATACAGTAGGCAACGGACGGAAGCAGGCGAACACCCACCCGATGACCGAGCACGACGATCACCACGACCTGCAAGCAGCCCGCATCCACGCGCAGATCGCCGAGCTCGGCCCCTGCCTGCCCGGCACAATCAGCACCCGGAAGCTGCGCTGCGGCAACCCCCGCTGCCGCGTAGTCGTTCAGGGGGTGTCGTGGGGTTGAGCAGGGTTCCTGCCGGGTGAAGGGAATCTTGCAGGTGTGCGGCGGGAGGAGATTGAGGCGATCGCGTTGGGGGGCGGTGAGCCGGCGCGGGAGCTTGTGGTCGGGCTGC
>JBBPZA010000107.1:0-25425 GCA_038199375.1 Solirubrobacterales bacterium
CGAGGCGATCACCCTGCCCGACCAGGACCGCTCGCGCTGGGACTTCCTGCTGATCGGCCGCGGTCTGCGGGCGCTCGACCGCGCCGAGGCCCTGGGCGGCGAGCGCGGCCCGTACGCGCTCCAGGCCGCCATCGCGGCGTGCCACGCCCGGGCGCGCACGCCGGAGGAGACCGACTGGTTCCGGATCGCCGCTCTCTACGATGAGCTCACCGACCTGGTGCCCTCGCCGATCATCGAGCTCAACCGGGGGGTCGCGCTCGGGATGGCCTACGGGCCCGAGGTCGGCCTCGAGCTCATCGACGCCCTCGCGCAGACCGGCGCGCTGCGCGACTACCACCTGCTGCCCAGCGTGCGCGGCGACCTGCTCGACAAGCTGGGCCGCCACGCCGAGGCCCGCGAGGCCTTCGAGCGCGCGGCCGCCCAGACCGCCAACGAGCGCGAACGCGCGGTGCTCCGCTCGCGCGCCGCTGCGAGCGCGCGGGCGGAGTAGCCCATCGCGGCCCAGCTTTTGCGCGAGCGCCTGCCCGATGAGGACACGGCCGAGGTGCGGACGCGGCCGAGGAGATGAAGGCCTGGTGACGCTGAGGCGAGACCCCACGCGATCGACATGACCAGATGCATATCCGCATGTTGCGATGCGACACGCATGGTAGGATCGCTCTGGTGCCCAAGACCGTTCAAATCCGCGACCTCGACGACGATGTCTACGCGGGCTTGGCCCGCCGCGCCGCCGAAGCGGGGGTCAGCGTTCCCGAGCTGTTGCGCGCCGAGGCCACGCGCCTGGCCGCGCGGCCCAGTGTGCAGGAGTGGCTGAACCGCACCCGGCGGCGGTCCTCCTCCCTCGGACGCACTGAGGTGCTCGCGGCACTCGACGAGCAGCGCGGCGCCTGGCCCGATGCTGGTGGTTGACGCCTCCTGTTTGTGCGAGGTGCTGATCGGGGGGCACGGCGCCGAGGCGATCGGTACCCGGCTGGCCGGCGATGTCGATCACGCGGCCCCGCACGTAGTCGACGTGGAGGTCTTCGGCGTCATCCGGCGCGAGTACCTGCTTGGAAGGCTCGACCGCACCGAAGCCACCCAGGCGGTCGAGGATCTCGAGGCTTGGCCTGGCGAGCGCTTCGGCCACCGGTTGTTGCTCGCCCGCGCCTGGCAGCTACGGGACACCGTCCGCGGCTGGGACGCGATTTACGTCGCGCTTGCCGAGGCGCTGAGTGCGGTGCTGGTTACCACCGACCGGCGACTTGCCGCGGCGACCAGCCCCAGCTGCCCGATTGAGGCGATCGACATCCGCTTGCCACGAGCTACCGTGGGCCGCTCACGGCCGCGATAAACGGCTGGCTGTCGCGGACGTCGTCCGGGGCCCGACCGCTACCCTCCCCGCCCCATGGACTCCAAGACGATGGTCATCGCCGAGAAGCCCTCCGTCGGGCGCGACCTCGTGCGTGTGCTCGAGGGCCCCTTCGAGAAGCACGAGGGGTGGCTGGAGGGACCCCACCACGTGGTGACCTGGGCGGTCGGCCACCTCGTCCAGCTCGCCGAGCCCGACGAGTACGACGAGCGCTTCAAGAAGTGGCGGATGGCCGACCTGCCGATCGTTCCCGACCGCTTCCGGCTCGTGGTGCGCGACGAGCGCTCGCGCAAGCAGATGACCGTCATCCAGCGCCTGATCAAGCGCGACGACGTCAACGCGGTGATAAACGCCTGCGACGCCGGCCGCGAGGGCGAGCTGATCTTCGCCTACCTCTACGAGAAGTCGGGATCGAAGAAGCCGGTGCAGCGGCTGTGGCTCCAGTCGATGACCCAGAGCGCGATCCGCGACGCCTTCGCCGGCCTGCGCCCCGGATCGGAGCTCGAGACCCTCGAGCAGGCCGCCCGGTCGCGCAGCGAGGCCGACTGGATCGTCGGGATGAACGCGACCCGCGCGGCGACGATCCGCCTTCGCTCCTCCTTCGACGGCGCGGTCTCGCTCGGCCGGGTGCAGACGCCGACGCTGGCCATCATCGCCCGGCGCGAGGAGGAGATCCGCGCCTTCAAGCCCGAGCCCTACTGGCTCGTCGACGCGACCTTCGCTGCCTCGGGAGAGCGGGTCTACGAGGGTCGCTTCCACGCGGGCGCCAAGCCCCGCCTCGCGGGCGCCGAGGAGGCCCGGGCGATCGTCGAGGCCTGCCGCGACCGCACGGGGGAGATATCCAAGCTCGACAAGACGACGCGCAAGGAGCGCTCCCCGCTCCTCTACGACCTCACCTCCCTTCAGCGCGACGCCAACACCCGCTTCGGCTTCTCGGCCCGCCGCACGCTCTCCGCCGCCCAGCGCCTCTACGAGGAGCACAAGGCGATCACCTACCCACGCACGAACTCGCGCTTCATCACGGGCGACCTTATTCCGGAGATCAAGCCGACGGCCCGGCATGCGGGCAGCCACCGCGAGTACGCCAAGGCCTCGGAGTACGTGCTCGGGCTCGACGTCCTGCCGCTCGCGCGCGTGGTCAACGACGCCAAGGTCACCGACCACCACGCGATCCTCCCCACCCCGACCGATCAGCAGCCGGACAAGTGGCGCTCGGAGGACGACCGGCGCATCTACGACCTGGTCGTGCGCCGCTTCCTGGCGATCTTCCACCCCGACGCGGTGTTCGAGAACACCCGCGTCGAGACGACGGTTGAAAGTCATGTCTTCCGGACCCGGGGCAAGGTCCTGATCGTCGCGGGCTGGCGCGGGGTCTACGGCGAGTCGATCGAGGGGGAGGGGACGGGCCCGGAGGACGACGAGGGCCGCGAGCAGCAGCTGCCGCGGCTCGAGCGCGGGGAGGAGGCCGAGGTCCGCGAGATCGAGAGCCTCGAGAAGGAGACCAAGCCGCCCCGGCGCTACACCGACGCCTCCCTGCTGGGCGCGATGGAGACCGCGGGCAAGCTCGTCGACGACGAGGAGCTGCGCGAGGCCATGAAGGACTCGGGGATCGGCACCCCCGCGACCAGGGCGGCGATCATCGAGCGGCTCATCGACGTCGGCTACATCGAGCGCGAGGGCCGCGCGCTGGTGGCGACCGAGAAGGGCCGCAACGTCATCCGGCTGCTCGGCGAGCACCCGCTCACCTCGCCGGGAATGACCGGCGAGTGGGAGCACCGGCTCGCGCGGATCGAGCAGGGCGGGGACTCGCGGACCGCCTTCATGGGCGACATCGTGAAGTTCACCGAGAAGACCGTCTCCGATTTCGACGAGCGGCTGAAGGACGTCCGCATCCCGCGCGCCAACCTCGGCCCGTGCCCCGTGTGCGCTCGCGACATCGTCGAGAACCGCAAGGGCTACTCGTGCTGGTCGCGCGACGACCCGGGTTGCGGCTTCGTGATCTGGAAGGGCAAGGCGGGCAAGCAGCTCAACGTGACGGTCGCGAGCGAGCTGATCAAGCGCGGGAAGACCGAGAAGGCGGTCGCCGGCTTCAAGGGCCGCTCGGGCCGGACCTTCCGCGCCCGCCTCGCCCTCCAGCAGAACGAGGACGGCAAGTGGCGCGTCGAGTTCGATGAGCCGTGGGCCAAGGAGGGCGCCAAGCCACCCGAGGCCGCGACCGAGGAGGCCGCCGCCGCCGCCGAGCAGCCCGCTGCAGCGCCCGAGGCGGCGTAGGCCCGCCGGCCTCGCGGGGAGCTACTGGTCGGGATAGCGGCCGTGCAGGCGCTTGTGGGCGCGCTCGTAGACGCTGCGTGTCCCGGACGGCGGGTGTCGCTCTCCGAAGGCCAGGAACCGCAGCGTCACACCGCCGCCGCCCGCATGGTGTTGCCCGCCCGCAGGCGCTCGACCTCTTGGGACCAGACGTCCGCGTCGAAGCTGGCCTCGAGGCGCCCTGGCCGCCTCGGGCCGGATGTAGCCACGCTTATCCTTCCTGGTCGCCGGGAACGTCGCCGAAGAGCTCGTCGAAGCGCTCCTGGCTGATCGGCTTGGTGCCGTGCCGCTTGTGAAGGTCGGCTGAAAACACCGCGATCGCCGGCTCGAGTGCCACCCCGCCGGCCTTGTCGGAGACGACGTCGTACTGGCGGCCGCCGATCTCGACCAGGTCGCCGATCTCCATTTCGAGCTTCTTTACCGCTACGGCCACCTCAACCATGCTAGTCCCCTCTCGGGCCACGGCGGAGCTGCTCGCCGTCGCACATCGCTGACCGGGCGGATCGGCCTTTCTCCCCGCATCCGGCGCGGGCTACCCTTCCCGCCCTTGCGGTGAGGTGCGCTCAGCAATTAGCCGGGCCGCCTGATTGTGGCACGGGGCGCGGCCCACTCGGTGCAGCGCGTCACCCGCATCCTCGCGGCGGACGGCCTGATCGCAGAGCTCGAGCGCCACGTCAGCCGCCGGCACGGCCTGATCACTACCCGCCAGACTCGCGCAGGGCCGCCCGGCGATCTCGCGGAGCTAATCGAGGACATTAATCACACGGCGTCGGGCGCGGTGCTGCCGGACGCGAAGTACCGCGATCGGCCAGGGCGCCTTCCCGATGAGAAGACGCCGCTGGGCAACCCGGCGACCCGGGGCGTGGTGCAGGATATGGCTGCTCGCGACCAGCGCCGCCGCTCCGATCAACGTCAACAGAGGGAGCGCCCGGCGGCTCGAGAAGCTCGGCGCCGGTCTCGTCTGTCATTCGCCGGGCTGTCGAGCGCCGCGGCGAAGGACGTCCTGTCTCGCTCCTTGGGGCGAGAAGTCGACGTTTCCCAGACTGGCTTTGACCGTGCGGGTCGTGTCGGCCGCGTCACCCGTCTCCTCGATGACTTCAACGCCCTCGTCGATCGGCCGAAGGGCGGGAACGCGATCGCGGCTTCTACGCTCCCAATTCGCACCCGCGACGCCCTTGGACGATTGCTGCCGGTGGATCTCACGCTTCGGCGGGGAATTGGGACGTGGCAGCCCGAGAATCCGCTGGTCCCGACGACGTTGCCGGGGTCCCTCGATAATGGGTTCAAGCTGGGCAAAGCCGATGCGCTGCGTGCCCAAGCCGGTCTTCCACCTCTCCCGGCTGCCGAGCGGCAGCGGCACATGTACGGGTGGTGGCCGATGCGCGACTCGGAGCGAATTGCGCGCTTCAAGGTTCTCGATTACCTCAAGAACGAGACTCGGTCGTGCGATCCGTCCGGATGACTCGACTTGTGGGTGTCGCGCTCTGTGCGACCGCTTTGCTCGCGACGGCGGGCGTTGGTCTCGCCCGACGGGCGACGCGCTCGGCGGGGGGCGGCATCGCTCCCCGTGCGCGAGGACAGGCTCAGCGACCCTGTTCGAGAACTCTCAAGCTCGCGTGTACGCGACCCGGCCGGGCGGGCGGATCAAGTACGCGTGCCTGAAGGCGAACGGACGGCGGATCAAGCTCGACATCTCGCTGGGTGGTCGTCGGTACTACCCGCCGCCGGCCATGGATTTGGCGGGGCCATTGCTGCTCGTGGTGACTGACCTCTTTACTGACGGCGAAGCTGGAACCGTGGATTCGGACATTTCCGTCTCGATTCAGGATTTGCGGCAAGACACTGGTGCGCTGTCTCGATCGCCGGTGCCCACCGTGAATCAGGGAGATATCTACCAGTCTCGGGGGCTGGCAGTGCGGTGCTCCAGCCCAACGGCTCGTTCGCGTTCATCAAGTGCCCCAGTTCTCTCGACCAAGCCGTCCCGTCCCTCAATGTCGGCGACCTGGCAAGGTGGAGATCCCCTACGAGGTGGTGAAGTACGAGCGCCGCACCCCGGCGAGAGAGGTTGTCCTCGACCGCGGGCGCTTGATTGATCCGTCGAGCTTGCGTCTCTCGGGGTCGAGGCTGACTTGGCGGAATGGGACGACATTGCGCAGCGGAACGCTGAAGTAGATAGACCGCCATCGTCGGTACGAATTGGCCATACTGCACGGTATGGTTGTTCTATACTGGCGCGGTGGACCTCAACCCTTTCGACTACAGCGATCCCGTCGAGCCGAAGGATCTAATCGATCGCGAGCCCGCGGTCGGCACGCTGCTTCGGCTGGCGACGGGCGCCCACAACACGCGGTTGTCGGCTCCGCGGCGGTTCGGCAAGACGTCAGTGTTGCGTCGTGTCCTGCAGGACGCGCGCGTAATGGGCAGCGCGACCGTGTACGTCAATTTCTACGGCGTCACCACGCTCGAAGAGGTTGCCGTTCGCATCGAGCGCGCCTATCGCGAGCAGTTGCAGGGGCCCCTGCGACGCGCAGCGGTCGCCGCCATCGACGCGTTACGCCCGACCGGACGGCTGAGCGTTGCCCCCGGCATCGGCGTCGAGATCCACGGGCAGCGCGATCGCGACGCAGCCGAGCGGTTGCTGGCTCTCCTGGACCTGCCGATCAAGGTCGCGCAGCGCAGTGGTGGGCCGGTGATCGTCGCCTTTGACGAGTTCCAAGAGGTCCTTTCCGCCGGCGGCGAGGTGGACAAGCTGATCCGCAGCCGCATCGAGCATCACGGTCAGGCAGCGGGCTACGTGTTCGCAGGGTCGCACCCTGGTCTGATGGCCGAGCTTTTCGGGGAGCGCCAGCGCGCACTGTTCGAGCAGGCGCGCCCCGTCGGGCTCGGGCCCTTGCCCGACGCCGAACTGGCGGGCCATATAGGCGAGCGCTTCGAGAGAACCGGTCGCCGCGTCGAGGGCGTGCTCGATGCATTGCTCGCGCTCGTGCGCGGGCACCCTCAGCGCGCGATGCTCGCCGCCCACCACCTGTGGGAGGTGACGCCCGCAGATCAGACGGCCGACGAGGAGCGCTGGGCGAGTGCGCGCGAGGGGATGTTCACCGAGCTCGAAGAGGGCTTCGAGCGTACTTGGTCCGGGCTGTCACGCGACCAGCGGCGGCTGATGAGCGGGGTGGCCGAGGGGGAAGGGACGCTGTTCGCCGCCCGCACGCTCCAGCGCCACCAACTCTCCAAGGCCGGTGCCCAGCACGCCCGTGACACGCTCGTCGCCCAAGGCGTGCTCGAGGCTTCGGGAGGCAGCGCGCAGATCGTCGACCCCTTGCTCGAGGTCTGGATCGCCGCCGGTCGGCGCAGGCCGTAGCGTCCGGATCTCATGCAGCGCCACCGTATAGCGCTGCCGCGCGGCGGGGTCGCACGGGGCACTCGAGGAACGCTGTCGGGCCGTCGTGAACGGACGGGCTCGGCGCGGGGCGCCGTCGAGGGAGATCGCTCCCTAGAGATCGAGAACGATCTCCAGGGAGTCTTCGACGGTGCGTAGCTCTGCGGCCGAGAGCATCCCGACCGTGGTGCCAATGCGTTGGGCGTCAATGGTTCGGACTTGTTCGCACAGCACCCGGGCTCGTTTGCCGTCTACGACGATCTCGGGCCGAAACGTCGCCGGACGAGCCGAGGTCGAGGTCGGAACGACGACGACTGTGTGGAGCAGCCAGAGCTCGTCGCTTTGGACGATGACGGCGTAGCGGCGACCGGATTGCTCTCGCCCCGCGGTGCGACCGAGCCGAACGCCGCACACCGTTCCTCGAGTCAGCTCGGCCAAGGAGCCTCGAGCTCGTCGAGGTCGCTCAGCGCCTCCTCCCGCGCGCGCCGGTCATCAGGGTCGATGGCAAGGCGGGCGACCTCGGCTCGGAGCGTTGATCGACGGCGCCGCCGGGCTGCGGCCTCGGCGAGCGCCAATCGAACAGCGTCGGATTCCGTGCCTCCGTCGCGAAGCAACAGCTCCAAGTCGGCTTCAGCTCTCGGATTGAGACGTGCTCTGACCGTGCGAGATGCCATTCGGGTACCGTAGCACAAGCTGTGGCACAGAATCCGACTTGTTCATTCGACTGTCCTTCTCCGTTCCGTCGTGCGGAGATCGACTGACGTTGGGCGCGCCTGAGGCGGCGCAGGCCGGTCCGCGGCGTCGCCTGCTCTTGACGGGTCGGCGCCGACTCGCCGCTCGCCGGCCCCAGGGTCATGCCGTCCCGTCGCTTCGCGACTATGGGGGGGTGCCGCTCACTTTGGTCACCGGCCCCGCGAACGCGGGCAAGGCGCGATGGGTGCTCGACGAGGTGCGTGCACGGCTGGCGGAGGGACCGGTGCTCGTGGTGCCCAGCGCCGGCGACGTCGGGCGTTACCGGCGCGAGTTGGCTGTGGGCGGCGCGGTGTTCGGCGCGACGGTGGTGGCCTTCGACTGGCTTGCGCGTGAGATCGCCGGGCGGGCCGGCTACCGGGGGCGGGTGGTGGACGCCGTCCAGCGCCGCCGCATCGTCGAGGTCGCGGTGGGGCGGGTGCGACCGGGGGCGCTGGCGGGCGCGGCGGCCACGCCGGGCTTTGCCGCGGCGGCGGACGGCCTGATCGCAGAGCTCGAGCGCTCGCTGGTCACCCCACAGCGGTTCGCCACCGCCCTGCGCAGCTGGGGGGAGGCCGATCCGGCGCGCGCGGCCTATGCGGCGGCCGTCGCGGCGCTCTACTTCGCCTACCGCGGCCTGCTCGACGAGCTGGGGGTGGTCGATCGCGAACTGTTCGCGTGGCGGGCGCTCGACGCGCTGCGGGCTTCGCCCGAGCGCTGGGGGCGCAGTCCGGTGCTCTTCTACGGCTTCGACGATCTCACCGTCCTCCAGCGCGACGCGGTGGAGACCCTTCTGCGCGTCCCCGGGTTGGCGGTCACCGTGGCGCTCAGCCACGAGCCTGGGCGGGCCGCCTTCGCGGCGCGGGCGGGAACGGTGAACGAGCTCGAGCCGCTCGCCGAGCGCCACGTCAAGCTGCCGGCGCGGGCCGACCACTACGCGCCGGCCTCGCGCGATGCGCTCCACCGTCTCGAGCGCCGGCTCTTCGAAGAGGACGCGCTCGGGGGCCGTTCCGCGAGCGAGGGCGGCGCCGAGGACGCCCGCGCCTCGAACGAGGCCGGCGCGATGGGAGAGGGCGGCGCGACGGACGATGCTCGCCCCCCCGACCCCGGCGACGCCCTGGGCCTCCTCGAGGGTGGCGGCGAGCGGGCGGAGATCGAGCTGGTGGCCGCCGAGGCGCTCGCACTGCTCGAGCGCGGCGTGCCCCCGGGAGAGGTCGTCGTGACCCACCGCACGCCGGGGGATCGCGCCGAGCTCATAGAGGATGTGTTCGCGCTCTACGGCGTCCCGGTGGCGGTGAGCGCTTCCAGGCCCCTGGCGACCACCGCCCTCGGCCGGGCGCTGCTCGGACTCCTGCGCGCGGCGCTGCTCGACGGCGACGCCGCCGACGTCCTCGCGTGGCTGCGAGCGCCCGGGGTGGCCGAGCCGCAGCTGGCCGACGCCGTGGAGCGCGACCTGCGCCGCGGCGGACGGCTCGGCGCAGGGGCGGCCCTCGACGCGCTTCGCCGGCGCGGCTTCGGCGTCGAGGAGTTCGAGCGGCTTCGCGCCGCGGCCGGCATCGTGGGCGACGGCGCGCGCGCTGACCTCTCGAGCGAGTCCAGCGGCCGCGAGGGCGACGACGCACTCGCCGGCGGCCCGAGCGGGCCCCGCGAGTCCCTCCGTACGACGACTGACGCCGGATCCCCCGCGCTCCTGCGCGCACTCTGCGCTGCGGCCGACCGCCTGCTCGGCGCCCCTCACCGGCGCGAGGCGAAGGTGCTCGGTGCCGCTGAGCGGCGCGAGGCGGCGGCCGCCGTGGCGGTGCGGCGTGCGCTGGACGGGCTGGCCGAGCTCGCCGCGCTGAACCCCGCGCTCGCTCCCGATCCGGCCACACTCGAACGCACGCTCGCGGGGATCGAGGTACGCGCGCCGGCGCCGGCGGCGGGGACCGCCGTCGAGGTCCGCCACCCGCTCGCGATTCGCGCCCGCCGCGTCCGTGCACTGATCGTCTGCGGGCTTCAGGAGGGCGCCTTCCCCCGTACGCCGCGGCCCGATCCGTTCCTCGGCGACGAGGAGCGCGCCGCCATCGCCGTGGCCTCGGGGCTGCGCCTCGACAGATCCCCGGAGAGCGTCGAGCGCGAGCGCTACCTGTTCTACGCCTGCGCCTCGCGGCCGGAGGAGCGGCTCGTGCTGGCTTGGCGCACCGGAGACGACGAAGGGGCTCCAGCCGTCCCGTCCCTGTTCGTCGAGGACGTCCGCGACGTCTTCGACCGGGCGGCGCTCGAGGCGCTCACCCGCCGTCGGGGGCTGGGCGATCTGACCTGGCCGCCCGACGAGGCCCCGACGGCGCGCGAGCGGGCGCTGGCACATGCCGCGGGCGGCCCGGTCGCGGCACCGCGCCTCGTCGGGGCGCTCGCGGCTCCCGAGGTGCTCCAGGAGCTCCGCGACCGCCGAACATGGTCGGCGGGGCAGCTCGAGTCCTACGCCGGCTGCCCGGTCAAGTGGCTCGTCGAGCACTACCTACGTCCGGAGGAGCTCGAGCCGGAGTCAGAGCCGCTGCAGCGCGGGGGGGTGGCGCACGGGGCGCTCGAGGACACGCTGTCGGGCCTCAAGGAGCGGATGGGCTCCGCGCGGGTCACCGTCGCGAGCCTCGAGCTGGCGCGGGAGCTGCTGACCGAGGCGCTGGAGCGCCACGAGAAGGCGGCGCCGCTCTCCATCCGGCCGGCGCGCCGACGGGTCCTGCGCCGGCGCCTGGAGGCCGACCTCCTGGGCTACCTCGGCGACCTCGCCGGGAGGCAGGGGCCCTTCGAGCCCCGCGACTTCGAGCTGCGCTTCGGCGCCGAGGGAGGCGACGGGCCAGGACCGTTCGCGCTCGCGCCCGACCTGGCGCTGGTCGGCCGGATCGATCGCGTCGATGTTCGCCCCGGAGGGAGGGAGGCGGTCCTTGTCGACTACAAGGGCGCCACCGCGGCTGCGCAGGCCAAGTGGCTCCCCGAGCGCCGGGTGCAGCTCGGCCTCTACATGCTCGCCGTCCGCGAGGTGCTCGGGCTCGATCCCGTCGCCGGGCTCTACCAGCCGCTCGCCGGCGAACGCTGCGCGAGGGGCCTCGTCCTGCGCGGCGCCGGCGCGGAGGAGGGGACGACCAAGACCGACATCGTCGATCGCGAGCGCTTCGAGGAGGTGCTCGACGAGGTGCGCGCGATCGCCTTGCGCGCCGCCGGCGAGCTGCGGTCCGGCCGGCTCGAGCCGCGACCGGCCCGCTGCCACTGGAAGGGCGGCGGCTGCTCCTACCCCTCGATATGCCGCTGCGAGGACGTATGAGCCCGATGCGCCTCTTCGATCCCGACGCGGTCGGACTGCCCGGGGAAGGGGGCGGCGCGGTGGAGCTCGGGGCGACCGGCCCCGGCGGGCGGGCGCTCACCGACGAGCAGGCCGCCGCGGTCGGGGCGCGGACGGGCTCGTGGCTGCTCTCGGCTACCGCCGGATCGGGCAAGACGTCCGTGCTGGTGGAGCGCTTCGTCCGCTTCGCCCGTGAGGACCGGGTGGATCCGCGGCGCATCCTTGCCATCACCTTCACCGAGAAGGCCGCCGGGGAGCTTCGCCGCCGCATCCGCGAGCGCTTCCTCGAGCTGGGCGACCGGCCCGGGGCCCGGGCGGCCGAGGCGGCGCAGATCTCGACGATCCACGCCTTCTGCGCGCGGGTGCTCCGGGGCCATGCGCTCGCCGCGGGGCTGGACCCGCGCTTCCGGATCCTCGACGAGCCCGAGGCCCAGCGGCTGGCGATCGACGCCTTCGAGCTCGCGCTCGCCGGATGGCTCGACGAGGCCGCCGCCGCGGGGCCCGAACGCCTTGAGCTGGCCGCGGCCTACAAGCCCGACGGCCTGCGCCGGGCGATCCTCGAGGTCCACGCCCGGCTGCGCACCCGCGGCGAGGCCCATCCGCGGCTCCCGACACGGGCCCCGCCGGATCTCGACCGAGCGCGCGAGCGGGTGGAGCGCTCGCTGGCCGCCGCCGCCCCCGTCGTCCAGGCGGCGCCGTCGATGGTCACGGTCGAGCGGGCGCGCGACGCGCTGACCGCGTGCCGCGCGCTCGTCGAGGAGATCGCGGCCGGCGGGCCGCCCCCGACGCCCGATCGGGTCGCCGCGGTCGCCTTCGCTGCCCAGGCGGGCGCGCTCAAGGTACCCGCGGTGAACGAGTACCTCGAGGCCGTAGAGGCATGGCGGGGCGGCTGCGCGAACGTTCTCGCCGCCCCCGCGCTCGAGCTCCTCGACCGCCTCCTGGACGCCTTCGGGGTCGAGTACGAGCGCCGCAAGCGGGAGCGCTCCACCGTCGACTACGAGGATCTCGAGCTGCTCGCCCGCGACCTGCTCGTGCGCGACTCCGGCCTGCGCGCGGCGGTGGGTGGGCGCTTCGACGCGATCATGGTCGACGAGTTCCAGGACACCAACCCGCTGCAGGTGGAGCTGCTCGACCTGCTCGACCGCGACGACACGATGGTCGTCGGCGACGAATTCCAGTCCATCTACGGCTTCCGCCACGCGGAGGTCGGCCGGTTCCGCGACCGTCGCGCGCGGCTCGAGGGCGGCGGCCGGTCCGCCGAGCTCGCGGTCAGCTTCCGCGCCCGGCGCGAGCTCGTCGACGCGGTCGACGTCATCTTCGCCCAGCGCTTCGGCGAGGGCTTCGTGGCGCTGCGCGCCGCCGACGCCGCGCCGCCCCGCGAGGATGAGCCGCGCGTCGAGCTGCTGGTGACCGGCGAGGAGGGCTGGGAGGAGCGCCATCCCCGCATCGGCGACGGGCTGCCGCCGGCGCGCGCCTCGCGCCACGCCGAGGCGCGGCTGGTCGCCCAGCGCCTGGCCGAGCTCGTCCGAGCAGGCGAGGTGCAACCGCGCGAGGTCGCCGTCCTCCTGCGCGCCGGGACGGACATCGGGGTCTACGAGCGCGCGCTGCGCGACGCCGGCCTGGCGGCGACCGTGACCGGCGGGCGAGGCTACTGGGAGGGCCAGCAGGTCCGCGACCTCTGCGCGCATCTCAAGGCCCTCGCCAACGCCCGCGACGAGCGGGCGATGTTCGAGCTGCTCGCCTCGCCGCTCGTGGGCCTCTCGAGCGACGGCCTCGCCGTGCTGGCGCGCGCCCGCCGCGAGCTGGCGCGCGACGCATGGTGGGCCATGGAGGCGGCGTTCCTCGAAGGCGGCGACGGCGCGGGCGGGCTGCGGCCGCGGCTCCCGCAAGCCGACCGCGAGCGCCTGGAGCGCTGGGTCCCGTGGTTCGCGGCGGAGCGCCTCCAAGCACCGCGGCACCCTCCCGCGCGCCTGATCGAGCGCGCCGTAGGGGCGTGGGACTACGACCTGCACGTCCTCGCGCTCGCCGGCGGCGAGCGCCGGCTGGCCAACGTGCGAAAGCTCCAGCGCCTGGCCCGCGAGCACGAGGTGGTCGCCGGCGGCGAGGTCCGGAGCTTCCTCGAGGTCGTCGACCTCCAGCTCGAGCTCGAGGTGCGCGAGCCCGAGGCGCCGGTCGACGGCGCCGGGGTGCAGCTGATGACGATCCACGCCGCCAAGGGCCTCGAGTTCGACGTGGTCTGCCTCGCCGACCTCGGGCGCAACGGGCGCGGAGACGCGCCGGTCCTTCGCGTCGGCGACGGCGGCCGCGTGGGGCTGCGCGTCGCCACCCTCGAGGGCGCCCGGGCAAAGGCGCTCGACTACGAGGAGCTCGAGCAGGAAGCCAAGCGGCGCGAGGCCGAGGAGGAGCAGCGCATCCTCTACGTGGCCGCTACCAGAGCGCGGCACCGGCTAATCCTCAGCGGCGTCGTGGCCCATCCGCGATGGCCCGAGCCCAACCCGCGCGGAGCCCCCCTCTCCTGGCTCGGGCCGGCCGTCGATCCGCGGGTCGCCGACATCGGGCCGGACGACCCGGTGCGCGAGGTGCGCCAAGCGGTGGGCGCGTGGGAGCTTGGAGCGAGGGTGTCGCTCAACGTGCCCGAGACCGTGGGGACCGTCCTCCGGCACGAGTCGCTGGCCCCGGCCGCCGCCCTGTCCGGGTCCGCCCCGGCGCGGGAGACCGTACCCGCGGCGGCGCCGCCTCCGGTGGAGGCCTTCCCGGCGGTGGCGCCTCCGCTCGAGGCCGCCCCCGGGCTCGCCGCCCCGCCGCTCACGCTCAGCTATTCCTCGCTCGGCGACTACGCGCGCTGCCCCTACCGCTACTACCTCCGGCGGGTCCTGGGGCTGCCCGAGGGCGAGCGAGTGCGGCGGGGAGCACAGGTCGCTCCGGCACTCGGCGCTCTCGAGCGGGGGTCGATCGTCCACGCGCTGCTCGAGCGCATCGACCCCGCACGCCCGAGCCTGCCCTCTCCAGCGGCGATCGCCGAGGTCGCCGCGGCCGCTGGGGCGCCCGAGCTCGGGCCGGCGGAGCTCGACGACCTCGCCGGCCTGGTACGCGCGTTCGTCGACAGCCCTCTGGCCGCTCGGCTGGCCGCCGCGGGCAGCGTGCGCCGCGAGGCCGGCTTTGCCTTTCTCCTCGATCTCGGCGGGGAGGGCACGCTGGTGACCGGCGTGGTCGACGCGATCGCGCGCGAGGGCACGAAAGCGCTGATCGTGGACTACAAGACCAACCGCTTGGAGCTCGCGGACGAGCCAGAGGCGATCGTCGCCCGCGACTACCGTGCCCAGCGGATCGTCTACGCGCTTGCGGGCCTGCACGAGGGCGCGCAGGCAGTCGAGGTCGCCCATTGCTTCCTCGAGCGGGCCGGCGAGCCCGCGATCGCGCGCTTCGCCGCCGCCGACGTACCCGAGCTCGAGTCAGAGCTCGCCGCCCTCGCGGGCGGGATCGTGGACGGCCGCTTCCCCGTCGCCGCCGAGCCCCACGCCGACCTCTGCCTGGGCTGCCCCGGCCGAACGGCGCTCTGCTCGTGGCCGGCCGAGATGACCGGCCGCGAGCTGGCCGCGTGAGTGCGACGAGCGTCGTCTCCGAGCGTGCGGCGACGGAGCGTGACCGGGCGCGGGCCGCGTGAGTACCGCCAGCCTCGTCCCCGAGACGCGCGGCATGGAGCTCGAGGGCGACGAGGCCGTCGAGACGCTGCGCACGGTCGGCCGCCGCCGGCTCGCGATCGACGCCTTCCAGCGCTTTCGCGCCGCTGACGGGTTCAGCCACTCGCGCGCACTCGGCCTACAGTTCGCGCTCACCCTGTTGCCCGCGCTCATCGCCGTGGTCGGCTTTGCGACCGCGCTCGACCAGGACAGCTTCACCCGCGTCGTTCAAGAGACCCTCGACGACCTCGCCCCCGGCGCCACCGCCGACCTCCTCACGCAGGCGTTGCGCCAGGGGACGCGCAGCTCGCAGGAGTCGGGGGAGGACGCCCTCGCCTTCGGTCTGATCGCGGCGCTTCTGGCGGGCACGACCTCGATGGGCCAGCTCGAGCGGGGCGCGAACCGCATCTACGGCGTGGAGCGCGACCGCCCGCCGCTGCGCAAGTACGGCCTCGCCCTGGGGCTCACCTGCACCGCCGGCACCCTCACCGTCCTGGCCTTCGTCGTCCTGGTCGGGGGCGACGCGATCCGGCGCTCGGTCGGATGGGGAGATGAGCTGGCCGACGTCTTCGCGGTCGTCCGGTGGCCGCTCGGCGTCGTCCTGGTCATCGCCGCGGTCGCCCTGCTCTTCGAGGCGAGTCCGCGGCGCCACCAGCCCGAGCCCTCCTGGCTGGCGGTGGGATCGGCGGTGTCCGTCGTCCTGTGGCTGGCCTTCACCGCCCTGCTGGCGCTCTACCTGACGGCCAGCGGCGGCTTCGGGGCGACGTACGGGCCGATTGCGGGAACGATCGGCCTCCTGCTGTGGTCCTTCCTGAGCTCGCTGGCGCTCTTCCTCGGGCTGGCCTTCGCCGCTCAGCTCGAGGCGGCCCGCGCCGGAGCGCCCGGCCCCCGAGTGCAGCGGGAAGCCAACGTCTAGCGGCGCACGCAAGCGCCGCCCGGACCTTGTCCGGGCGGCGCGGGCGAGCGTCTAGCGCGTCCGGCCGCCGGACCGAGGTCCGCCGCCACGAGCGCCGCCGAACCGTCCGCCGAGGCCATAGCCGTGTGTCGGAATGCCGACCACCAGGACGATGATCGCGGCCACCAGGGCCAGGATCTGTGAACCGGTGAGCACTATGAGCACGATGTAGACGAGTGCTGCGACGAGGACTGCGATAAGAATGCCAATCACTTGGGGGCTCCCTCCCTCCGGGAATGAGGTTTTCGAGCTGATGGTTCCCAATTCAAGCGCGGCTCAAGCCTCGTCAACGTGCCTTTACGCCCAAAGTCGACGAAAGAACTACCGCTTCGGTAGGAGCGCCAGGCCTTCGTTCACCGTACGGGCCACGTCGACCACCCGACGGTTATGGCTGCGCGCGTGCGAGCGCAACCGCTCGAAGGCGTCCTCGGCGCCGATCCCGTGGCGCTCCATGAGGATTCCCTTGGCGCGTTCGATCACCGTTCGCCGCTCGAGCGCGGTCTCGAGCTGGTCGACCTTCTCGCCCAGTCGCTCGACTTCCGCGTAGCGCAGGAGCGCGCACTCGATCGCGCTCTGCACCGAAGAAGACGTGACGGGGTGAACTACGGCGAAGGCGCCCTCGCCCGCCGCGCCCGAGACGAAGTCCGGATCCTCAGCGTCGAGGAGCGCCAGCACCGGGCCGCCGGCCCACCCCGCGATCTCGGCGATGAGTGCGAGCGCGTGGGCATCGTCTTCGTGGAGGCGCACGAGCGAGATGTCGGGGCCCTCGGAGGCGATCACCTCGCCCACCTCGGCGACGCTCACGGCTTGGGCCAGCACCTCGTGCCCGAGCTCCTCGAGCAGCCGCCGCAGCGAGTCGAGCGCCTCCCTGCGCTCGTCGGCCACCAGGATGCGAAGCAAGCGCCTCTTCGCTGCCTCGCCGCGCGCCTCCATGGCCTCCTCCGGTCCAGCTCGCATCCGCCGCTCCGTGACTCGTCCCGGTTAGGAACTAAGGCTACCCTCCGGCCGGCACGTGGTGGCAGGAGGGTGTCATCTACCTGGGACCCAAGACGGTCCCAGACCCAATTGACCTTCCCTGAATCGACTCAAGCTCAAGCGGCCTCGTGGGGGAGAGGCACGCGCCCGCGGAAGAGCCGCTCGTGGCTCCGTATACCGTCGGCGGGCAAGCTCCCGCGGCCCGCCGCCTCACCGTCCCTCGTGCAGCGCCGCGAGAGCCTGAGGGGTGGTCGCCCGGACCGCGACGAATTGGTCGAGGCCGGTGGTCTTGAAGACCTCGAGGATCGCGGGCTCCGCGCAGGCCAGCGCGAGGCGCCCCTCGTGGAGACGGAGTCGCATGACGGCTGCGAGCAGGACCCCGACGGTCGTCGAGTCGACGAAGCGCGCCTCGGTCAGGTCGATCGCCTGGAGCGTCTTTCCGGCGTCGATCAGCTCGTCGATGCGCCGGCGGATGTCGGGCGCGTCGTAGAGGTCGACCTCACCGTGGATCGTGACGACCTGAGTGCGCGCGTCGATCGCGCGGTCCGACAGCTCGAAAGCCTTGGCTCCCTGCGCACGGGTGAACATGGCCAGCACTCACCCGGGACCTTCCCGCTGCCGTGGCGCCGAAACCGGCAAGGCCGTTTGGTCGCCCATCCGCTGCGGTAACAGGGGGTGAGCGACCGAAAGGAGATGATCGGATGGGCAAGCTGGACGGAAAGAGGATCGCGTTCCTGCAGACCGACGGGGTCGAGCAGGTCGAGCTGGTAAAGCCGTTGGAGGCGATCAAGGAGGAGGGCGCCGAGGCCACGCTCGTCTCACTCGAGGAGGGCGAGTTCCAGGGCTTCGACCACCTTGACAAGGCCGACACCTTCACGGCCGACCTCGCCGTCTCCGACGCCGACGCCTGCGACTTCGACTTGGAGGCCGGCGTCCTCGAGGGCCGCACGGTCACCTCGTTCCCGAGCCTCAAGACCGACATCCGCAACGCCGGCGGCAAGTGGGTCGACGAGGAAGTGCACGTGGACGAGGGGCTGATCACCAGCCGCACGCCCGACGACCTCCCCGCCTTCATCGACAAGGCGATCGAGGAGTTCTGCGAGGGCGAGCACGAAGAGCAGGCGCGCAGCGTCGAGGCCGCCGCGTCTTGACCGCCGCCATCCTCGACATCGACGGCACGCTCGTCGACACCAACTACCAGCATGCGGTCGCGTGGTACCGCGCGTTTCGCCAGTCGGGCATCGTCCTGCCGGTCTGGCGCCTGCATCGGCACATCGGGATGGGCGGCGATCAGCTCGTCGCGGCCCTCGCCGGCGAGGGGTTCGACGAGAAGTACGGCGACGACGTGCGGACCGCCGAGAAGGCGCTCTACCGGGCGATGATCGATGAGGTGGAGCCGCTCGAGGGCGCGCGCGACCTCATCGTCGATCTGAAGAAGCGAGGTCACGAGGTGGTGCTCGCGAGCTCTGCCAACGCCGACGACGTCGACACCTACCTGGACCTGCTCGACGCCCGCACGCTCGCCGACGGCTGGACGACGTCCGACGACGTGGAGGCCACCAAGCCCGAGCCCGACTTGATCAAGGCCGCGGTCGAGAAGGCCGGCGGCGGTGACGCCGTGATGGTCGGGGACTCCACGTGGGACTGCGAGGCGGCCAAGCGGGCGGGCCTGGAGACGCTCGCGGTGCTGATGGGTGGCTTCTCGGAGGACGAGCTGCTCGACGCGGGCGCCGGCGCGGTCTTCTACTCCATCCAGGACCTGCGCGAGAAGCTCGACGACACGCCGCTCGCCGGAGGTCCGGCTTCCTCCTGACGTGCCGCCGCGCGCAAGCGTACGTGCACGGAGGAGGGTCGACGCCCCACATGGGGTAGAAACCAGCCATGCCCCGGTCTATGTGGAGCGGCGCGATCAGCTTCGGGCTGGTCAACGTGCCCGTCAAGCTCTTCAGCGCGGTCAGTCGCAAGGCCGTGCGCTTCCACCAGCTCCACGACGAGACGGGCGTGCGCATCCAGCAGCGGCGCGTCGATCCCTCCACCGGGGAGGAGGTCGCCTACGACAACGTCGTCAAGGGCTACGAGATCGGCCCTGAGCGCTACGTGGTCGTGACGCCGGACGAGCTCGAGGCGCTCGATCCCAAGAAGACCCGCTCGATCGACATCACCGAGTTCGTCGACCTAGAGGAGATCGACCCGATCTTCTACGACCACCCGTACTACCTGGCCCCGGCCCAGGGCGGCGCCAAGGCCTACAAGCTCCTCGTCGACGCCATGCGCGAGTCGGGGAAGGTGGCCATCGGCAAGGTCGTCATCCGCCAGAAGGAGAGCCTCGTCGCCCTGCGCCCGATGGAGGGCGACCTGCTGGGGATGACCACGATGCTCTTCGCCGACGAGGTCGTCGATCCGGGCGCGCTCGACGAGCTCGAGGCGGTCGAGGAGGTGGAGGCCGGCGACCGCGAGCTCGCGATGGCCCAGCAGCTCATCGAGTCCCTGTCAGCCGACTTCGAGCCGGACAAGTACCACGACACCTACCGCGAGCGCGTCCTCGAGCTCATCGAGCGAAAGGCCGCGGGCGAGGACGTCATCGTCCAGCCGGAGGCCGAGGAGCCCGGCCCGGTCCCCGACCTGATGGCCGCCCTCGAGGCGTCGATCGCGGCGGCCAAGGACAAGGGCGGCGGCGGCGAGAAGGCGAAGAGCTCGGGAGCGAAGGGCAACGGTGCCAAGACCGCGCGCTCCGGATCCTCCTCCAAGAAGCGCCAGGCGGCGAAGAAGTAGCGTCCCTCCCGATGGAGGGATCCGCGCGGAGACCCCGCGCGCTCATGGCCCTGCTGTTCTTCCCGCGCGGAGGATCCGCGCACGTGGCGCGCTCGCTGGCCCGCGCGCTCCCCGCCCACGGATGGGAGGTCACGGTGCTCTCGGGCTCGCTGGTCGAGCACGGGTCCCACGGCGACGCGCGCGACTTCTACGACGGCCTCGACGTGCGCGCCGTGGACTACCCGCTGCCCATCGACCCGCCCGTCCACCCCTCCTACGAGGACCGCCCGAGCGCGCCGGATCCCGTCTTCGCGAGGGTCGACGACGCGGCCTACGAGCGGCTCGTGGAGTTCTGGGCGCAGCGCTTGGAGGAGGCGGGCGTCGCCGATGCCGACGTCCTGCACCTCCATCACCTCACGCCGATCAACGAGGCGGCGGCGCGCGTCGCGCCCGAGGTGCCCGTGATCGGCCACGTGCACGGGACCGAGCTGCTCATGCTCGAGGCGATCGAGGAGGGGCCCCCGAGCGGATGGGAGCACTCCGCGGCGTGGGCGCGTCGCCTGCGCGGGTGGGCCGCCCGCTGCGAGCGGCTGATCGTCCTCTCGCCCCACCAGCACGAGCGCGTCGACCGGCTGCTCGGCGTCTCGCACGAGCGCTGCGTCGAGATCCCCAACGGCTTCGACCCTCAGACCTTCGACCGCGTGAGCGTGGACCGCCTCGCCCACTGGCGCGAGCACCTCGTCGAGGCACCCCAGGGCTGGCGGCCCGGGTCGGGTGCGGGCAGCGTCGGCTACGCGCCCGCAGACCTCGAAGCTTTCGCGGACGGCGGCCCGGTCCTCCTCTACGTCGGGCGCTTCACCTCGGTCAAGCGGGTCAGGCTGCTCATTCGCGCGCACGCCCTGGCGCGGCCGCGCTTCAAGGCGCGGGCGCCGCTCGTGCTCGTCGGAGGGTTCCCGGGCGAGTGGGAGGACGAGCATCCCGTCGAGGTCATCGAGCGATGGGCGGCCGCCGACGTCTTCGTGGCCGGATGGCACCCCCACCCGGCGCTGCCGGCGTTCTTCGCCGCCTCCGACGTCGTCGTGCTTCCTTCGGTGCGCGAGCAGTTCGGCCAGGTGCTGGTCGAGGGGATGGCGTGCGGGCTGCCGGCGATCGCCGTGAACAACCACGGCCCGGCCGAGATCGTCGACGACGGGGCCACGGGCTGGCTCGTCGAGCCCGATGACGAGCAGGCCCTCGCCGGAGCGCTGCTCGAGGCGGTCAACGACCCCGCCGAGCGCGAGCGCCGCGGAGCGCTCGCGCAGTCCGCGGCACGCGACCGATACGCGTGGCCGGCGCTGGCGGGAAGGGTCGCGGCGTTGTACGAAGAGGTGGTGCGAGCAGTCCACTCGGGCCCTGGTCAGAAGTCATAACGCTGAGTACACTTCCGGCCCGCCCTCCCGCGCGACGGACGCGTCCTGCGCGAATAGAAATGACCATCATGCGCCACGACACGGCCAGCGGCCTGTACGACCCCCGCTACGAGCACGACGCCTGCGGCGTCGCCTTCGTCGCGCGCCTGCACGGGCCCGCCAGCCACGAGATCGTCGATAACGGGATCACCGCGAACGAGAACCTCTACCACCGCGGGGCGACCGGGGCCGATCCCGAGACCGGCGACGGCGCGGGCATCCTCCTCCAGCTCCCCGACGAGCTCTACCGCTCGGAGCTCGGGTCAGACCTCCCGCCCGCCGGGCGCTACGGCGTCGCCATGTGCTTCCTGCCCGGCGAGTCCGAGCGCCGCGACGAGCTCGAGGCGCTGCTCGAGCTGGCGGTGACCCGGGAGGGCCAGCGGGTCATCGGCTGGAGAGACGTCCCCGTCGAGCTCTCGAAGGCGGGCTCGACGGCGCGGGCGTGCGCTCCGATCTTCCGCCAGCTCTTCGTGGGCGCCGGCGACGACGTCCGAGATCAGGACGCCTTCGAGCGCAAGCTCTACGTGATCCGCCGGGTGGCCGAGCGCGCCGCCGACGACCTCGTCGTGGCCAGCCTCTCCTCACGCACCGTGGTCTACAAGGGGATGCTCACCAGCCTCCAGCTGCGCGGCTTCTTCGGCGACCTGCAGGACCCGCGCGCCAAGAGCCGGCTCGCGCTCGTGCACTCGCGCTTCTCGACCAACACGTTCCCGAGCTGGGAGCTGGCCCACCCCTACCGAATGGTGGCCCACAACGGCGAGATCAACACCCTGATGGGCAACGTGAACTGGATGCGCGCCCGTGAATCGCAATTGCGCTGCGAGCAATTCGGTGACGACCTGCAGAAGCTCCTGCCCGTCGTCCGCCCCGGGCTCTCTGACTCGGCGACCTTCGACGCCGTGCTCGAGCTGATTGTGCTCGCCGGTCGCTCGCTCGAGCACGCGACGATGATGATGGTCCCGGCCGCCTGGCAGGACAACCCCGAGCTGCCCGAGGAGCTGCGCGAGTTCTACGCCTACCACTCGTGTCTCATCGAGCCGTGGGACGGGCCGGCGGCGATCGCCTTCTCCGACGGCAAGAGGGTCGGCGCCACCCTCGACCGCAACGGCCTGCGGCCCGGGCGCTGGGTGCTGACCAAGGGCGGCGACGTCCTGCTGGCCTCCGAGGCCGGCGTGCTCGAGATCCGCGAGGCCGACATCGAGGTCAAGGGCCGCCTCCATCCGGGCAAGCTCTTCATGGTCGACCTCGAGCGCGGCCGACTCCAGGCCAACCGCGAGGCCGAGGGCCGCGTCGCGGCGCGCCGGCCCTACGGGCGCTGGTACCGGGAGAACGTCATCCACGTCGACGACCTCCCCAGCCGCCCGCCGCGGGTGCCGCGGACCGAGCCGCTGCGTGCCCGCCAGCTCGCCTTCGGCTTCTCCCAGGAGGACCTGCGCATGCTGCTGGCCCCGATGGCCCGCGACGCCGCCGAGCCCACCGGCTCGATGGGCAACGACTCGGCCCTCGCCGTCCTCTCCGATCGCCAGCCGCTGCTGTTCAGCTACTTCAAGCAGCTGTTCGCACAGGTGACCAACCCGGCGATCGACCCGATCCGCGAGCGCTGCGTGATGAGCCTGTCGACCGCGGTCGGCGGGGAGGAGAACCTCTTCGACGAGTCGCCCCGCCATGCCCGCCAGCTCATGATGAGCCAGCCGATCCTGCGCAACCACGACCTCGAGAAGGTCCGCCGGGTCGCCCCCTCGAACTTCCAGTCCCAGACCATCGACATCACCTGGCCCGTCTCGGAGGGCGCCGACGGCATGGCCGCCGCGCTCGATCGGATCTGCGAGGAGGCACGCGAGGCCCTCGAGGGAGATGCGTGCGTGCTCGTCCTCTCCGATCGCAACGTCGGGACCGAGCGCGCGCCCGTGCCCTCCCTGCTCGCCACCGCCGCCGTTCACCACCACCTCGTCCGCGAGGGCACGCGTCTGCGCACCGGGCTCATCGTGGAGTCCGGTGAGCCCCGCGAGGTCCACCACATGGCGACGCTCATCGGCTACGGCGCGAGCGCGATCAACCCCTACCTCATGTTCGAGTCGATCGACGAGCTCGCCGACGACGGGAAGCTCCCCGAGAGCCTGTCGATCGAGGACGCCGAGCGCCGTGTCGTCACCGCGCTCGGCAAGGGGCTGCTCAAGGTCATCTCCAAGATGGGCATCTGCACGATCCAGTCCTACTGCGGCGCCCAGATCTTCGAGGCGGTGGGCCTGGATCGCGAGCTCGTCGACCGCCATTTCACGGGCACCGCCTCGCGCATCGGCGGGATCGGCCTCGACGTCCTCGCCCGCGAGACCCTCGATCGCCACGGCCGCGCCTATCCCGAGAACAAGAACGACATGCTCCCGGTCGGGGGCATCTACCAGTGGCGTCGTGGCGGCGAGTTCCACGCGTGGAATCCGGACACCATCTCGCTGCTCCAGCACAGCGTCCGAGCCAACGGCGACGGAACCGACGCCCGGGCCAAGTACGAGGAGTTCTCCGCCCTGGTCAACAAGGAGGCGGTCAAGTACTCCACCCTGCGCGGGCTCATGCACATGCGCTATGCCGACGAGCCGATCCCCATCGAGGAGGTCGAGTCGGCCAAGGAGATCGTCAAGCGCTTCTCGACGGGCGGGATGAGCCTTGGCGCCCTGTCGCCCGAATCCCACGAGACCCTCGCGGTGGCCATGAACCGGCTGGGCGGTCGCTCGAACACCGGCGAGGGAGGCGAGGACGAGGCGCGCTACCACGACGAGCGCCGCTCCTCGATCAAGCAGGTCGCCTCCGGGCGCTTCGGGGTCACCATCGACTACCTGGTCAACGCCGACCAGCTCCAGATCAAGATCGCCCAGGGCGCCAAGCCGGGGGAGGGAGGCCAGCTCCCCGGCCACAAGGTCGATCGCTACATCGCCAAGCTGCGCCACTCGACTCCGGGCGTCGGGCTCATCTCCCCACCGCCCCACCACGACATCTACTCGATCGAGGACCTCAAGCAGCTCATCTACGACCTGCGCTGCGCGAATCCGAAGGCCCGCATCTCGGTGAAGCTGGTCTCCGAGGTCGGCGTGGGAACCGTCGCGGCGGGCGTCGCCAAGGCCAACGCCGACCACGTCACGATCGCCGGCCACGACGGCGGCACCGGCGCCTCGCCCCAGGCCTCGATCCAGCACGCCGGGGTCCCGTGGGAGATCGGCCTGGCCGAGACCCAGCAGACGCTCATCGAGCAGGACCTGCGCTCGCGCATCCTCGTCGAGGCCGACGGCCAGATGCGCACGGGTCGCGACGTCGTCGTCGCCGCGCTGCTGGGCGCCGACGAGTTCGGGTTCTCCACGGCGCCGCTGGTGGCCACGGGCTGCATCATGATGCGCGTCTGCCACCTCAACACCTGCCCGGTCGGGATCGCCTCCCAGGACCCGGTGCTGCGCGAGCGCTTCGCCGGCAAGCCCGAGCACGTCGTCAACTACCTGTTCCTGGTGGCCGAGGAGGTGCGCTTGATCATGTCGCTGCTCGGCGTGCGCTCGCTCGAGGAGATCATCGGCCGCAGCGACCTGCTCGAGGCCGACGACGCCATCGATCACTGGAAGGCGAACGGGGTGGACCTGGCCCAGGTACTCGCGTTCCCGCCGCTGGCCGAGGGCGCGGCGCGCCACCGGGTGCGCGGACCCGAGCCCGTCCTCGACGACGCCCTGGACTGGGAGCTCATCGATGCGTCGCGGCCGGCCCTGGACCGCTGCGAGCCGGTCGCCCTCGAGCGCGAGCTTCGCAACGTCAACCGCGCGGTGGGGGGCCTCCTCTCCTCGGAGATCGCCCGCCTGCACGGGGCCAAGGGCCTGGATGAGGAGACCATCGCGGTGGACTTCCGCGGCTCGGCCGGCCAGAGCTTCGGCGCGTGGCTGGCCCCGGGGGTGAGCTTCACGCTGCGCGGCGACGCCAACGACTACACCGGCAAGGGGCTCTCGGGCGGGGTCCTCGCGGTCATGCCGCCCGACGGGCATCCCTATTCGGCGCAGGACAACGTCATCGTCGGCAACACCGTCCTGTACGGCGCGACGAGCGGCCGGGCGTTCTTCCGCGGCCTGGCGGGCGAGCGCTTCGCGGTGCGCAACTCGGGCGCGCTCGCCGTCGTCGAGGGAATCGGCGATCACGGCTGCGAGTACATGACCGGAGGGCGCGTCGTCGTGCTCGGCTCGACGGGCCGCAACTTCGCGGCGGGCATGAGCGGCGGGATCGCCTACGTGCTCGACGAGGAGGGCGCCTTCCCGGGCCGCTGCAACTCAGAGCTCGTCGACTTCGAGGAGATCGACAAGGACGAGGAGATGCAGCTGCGCGGCTACATCGCCGAGCACGTGCAGAGGACCGGCTCGCCGGTCGCCGAGCGCATCCTGTCGAGCTGGGAGGCGTTGCTGCCGAGGTTCCTGAAGGTCATGCCGCGCGACTACAAGCGCGCGCTGGCCGAGCTCGAGGCCGAGGGAGACGCCGAGGAGATCGCCGCCGCCCAAGCGCCCCCGGTCGATCCCGCCGC
>JBBPZA010000108.1:0-31620 GCA_038199375.1 Solirubrobacterales bacterium
CTCACCGCCTCAGTCACCTGCCGCCTACAAGCCCGCTCGCTCTTCACCTACCTCGCCGACCTCCTCACCGCCCACAGCCGCGGCGACCCGCTCCCCACACTCGCCTGACCGCCCCCCGACAGGGGGACTGAACGATTACGATCAGGCCAAGCCCGCCCACGCTCACGTCGGAGTGAGCGTCGTCGAGCCCCCGCCGGTAGCGATCGTGTGCGCGCTGGACCGCTTGGCGGCCGTAGGTGGTACGACTCGCCGCCTGTCGCATGTAGCTGTAGAGCACATGGCCGCCGCCTTCCAGGATGTAGGTGTGATCCTTATGCTCGATCTTGCCCACGAGGCGCACTGAACCAGTGTGCACAATGGCCGCATCGTCGACGCAACCCCCCGCCGACGCCTGGTTTGACCTTCCCGCCGCCGCCGAAGAATCACGTAGACCGCCTCGGCGTGTGTGGCGGTGCAAGACCTACGTTCTCTTGCCTGGGCGCAGCCCGGAGCGCGTAGTTCGCCGGCGCACGTCTATTTGACACGGGGACCAGCGTAAGGCTACGCTTACCGTGCGTGCAGACTTACCAATCCGACGGGTGGTCCGCGCTTGGCGACCGCACCAGACGCGCGATCTTCGAGCGGCTCGCCGATCGCCCAAGCGCCGTTGGCGAGCTCGCCAACGGCCTCCCGGTGAGTCGGCCCGCCGTGTCACAGCACCTCAAGGTCCTCAAGGACGCCGGGCTCGTCGTCGACCAGGCCACCGGCAACCGCCGCATCTACCGAATCAACCCCGGCGGTCTCGCCGAGCTCCGCGCCGACCTCGACCGGTTCTGGCACAGCGCTCTGATCGCCTACCAAGCCGCCGTCGAACAGCCCGAACAGGAGGTCTCATGACCACACCAGCAGACGCGACGTCTATCCGCCACGAGGTCGTGGTCCAGGCACCGGTGGAGCGCGCGTTCAGCGTCTTCACCGACGACTTCGGCCGCTTCAAGCCGCGCGAGCACAACATGCTCAACGTCGAGATCGCCGAGACGATCTTCGAACCCCACGTGGGTGGCCACGTCTATGACCGTGGGATCGACGGCAGCGAGTGCCGCTGGGCGCGCGTGCTCGCCTACGAGCCCCCGGAGCGCGTCCTCATCAGCTGGGACATCAGCCCCCAGTGGCAGATCGAGACGGACCTCGACAAGACCAGCGAGGTCGAGGTGCGCTTCATCGCCGAGTCGCCGGACCGCACACGTGTCGAGCTCGAGCACCGCAACCTCGATCGACACGGCGCGAGCTGGGAGGCCATCCGCGAAAGCGTCGACTCCGAAGGCGGCTGGCCGCTATACCTTCATCGCTTCGCCGATCTCCTGGCGGCGTGAACGGATGACACCGCCTTGCGGCCCAGAGGGTCCATTCGGGGCTCACCACCGCGCTTCCGGCCACCAGGGGAAGCCCCCAAGCAGCCTCCCCCACGCGGCCGAGCTCCGGCTATCGAGGCATCACATCGACATCACTCCGGTCGAGGCGCATCACTGGCTATTTCTTGCGCGCGCCGCTCACCGCCTGCTTGAGCGATGCGCCGGCGGCAAACCTCGGGGTCTTGGACGCCTTGATCTTGAGCGCGGCCCCGGTCTGCGGGTTGCGTCCCGTTCGCGCGCCGCGCTGGGCGACCGAGAACTTCCCGAAACCGGTGATCGCCACCTCGTCGCCCCTCCTGAGCGTCGTTTCCACCGTCGTCAGGAAAGACTCGAGGGCGCGCCCGGAATCGGCCTTTGACAGACCGGAGTCCTTGGCCATGGCCTCCACCAACTCTGACTTGTTCATTCCTTCTCCTAAGCTCGCAGGTTGCCCGCACGCTATCGCTCCAATCGGCGCCAGCGCCAAAGGCGTGGACCGATGGTCAGGCGCCGCACCGCGTCGCAGTGGCTCTCGTTCCGCCGCTAGTCCTCTATTGCCAGCAGCTCGTCGAGCGCGGCGTCCAGGTCGGCTCCCAGCTCGTCTGCGTCCGGGAGGCTCTCCGCGTCCGCGTAGACGGCGAAGCAGACCCGTCCGGCGACGATGAGGACGCCGATTGAGAGTGCGTGGCGATCGGCGAGCGGCACGGCCATGTAGGCCTCTCGAAGCTCGCAGCCGCACAGGTACCGCGGAGCGCCAGGGCCCGGCATGGTGGAGATCGTCAGGTTGAACAGCCGCGGGTGGGCGAAGGCGTGGGCGGCCACCCGCTGGACGAGGCCCGGCGCGAGCGCTACGGCGCCGAACGCGAAATCTAGGTCCTTGGCCTCGCCGTCGCGCTCGCGCTGCGCGGTCTGGCGGTGGATGGATTCGAGGCGCGCGACGGGATCGGGCTCTTCGCAGGGCAGCTCGATGAACACGAAGGAGATGCGGTTGCCGGTGTCGGCTGCGTCGCTGTGCGAGCGCACGTCGGCCGGGACCATCACCTTGAGGGACTGCAGCGCTTGCCCGTGACGCTCCATGAAACGGCGCAGCGCCCCCGCGCAGGTGGCAAGCACGATGTCGTTGGGCGTCACCCCGAAGCGGCGCCTGAGACTACGGAGGTCGGCGAGCGAGCGCTGGACGCGGACATGGTGGCGCTCGCCCGACCCGGGCAGGTTGAACGGTGAGCTGGGCGCCGGCGGCAGGAGCGTGTGCCCCAGCATTCGCGCACCGCGCCCCGCGGCGCCCGGCAGCCCCCACACCCTCGACGGGGAGGTGGCCAGGCGCACCGGCGCAAGCGCGACGTTTGCGCCGTCGAGCGCTCGGTCGAGCAACCCCCGCACGAGCCGCTCGCCGCCGGAGGGAGGACGAGCGGGCGACCACTCGACTGTCTCCTCCGTGCTCTCCGCGCTGTCGGCATCGGGCTTGCTCGCGAGAAGAACATTGGCAAGCTGTGCCATGGCCATCCCGTCGACCATGCAGTGGTGCGCCTTGCCGATGAGCGCGAATCCTCCATCGGGAAGGCCGTCGGCGATCCATATCTCCCACAACGGCCGGTCGCGCGCCAGCGGAGTCGAGAAGACGGTGTCGGTGAGGGTGACCAGGTCGTCGCCCTCGGCGTGGAGCAGGTGCTTGGCGGGGTCGAAGTCGGGATCGTCGATCCAGATCGGGGCATGGAGCCCCAGCGGCACCTCGGCCAGACGCTGGCGGTAGCGCGGCGCTTGGCCAAGCCGCCCGGCGATGTAGGCGAAGACCTCGTCGAACGTCGGGTCCGACCCGTTCTCGGCCGGGTCGAAGGCGATCACCCAGCCCACGTGCATCGGCGCGGCCGGGCCCTCGATTGCCAGGAAGGAGGCATCGAGTGCGGATAGGCGCTCGCCACTCACGTCCCGTCGACCCTACCTCACCACCCCCCGAGAGCACCTCGCCAGGCGTCAAGCGGCGAGCCCGGGCGCGCCAGGCTGCCGATGGCCAGAGGCTGCCAAGGAATGCTCGACCGGGATCGGGGCCTCGAGGACGGCGACGAGCGCGTCGACGACGACAGGGTCGAACTGGGAGCCGGAGTGTGACCGGAGCTCCTCGTGTGCGGCCTCGGGGCCCAGCGCCGCGCGATAGGGCCGGTCGCTGGTCATCGCGTGGTAGGCGTCGCAGGCGAGCACGATGCGGCTGGCGATCGGGATGGCCGTCTCGGCGAGGCCGTCGGGGTAGCCGCGGCCGTCCCAGCGCTCGTGCTCGGCACGAACGGCGGGCGCGAGGTGCGCCAGCGTCGCCGTGGCGGCGACGATCCGCTCGCCGATCGCGGGGTGCTGGCGCATGAGCTCCCACTCGCCCTCGGTCAGGCGGCCCTGCTTCTGGAGCACCGCATCGGGGATCCCGACCTTGCCGATGTCGTGAAGGACCGCGACGTGCTCGACCTCGCGCAGGACCCCCGGGGCAAGCTCGAGGCGGCGAGCCACGGCAACGGCGAGCTCGACCACGTCCTTGGAGTGATCGCCGGTGTAGTGGTCGCGGGCGTCCAGGGCGGCGAGCAGCGCGCCGATGCCTGATATCTCGAGCGCCTCGCGCTGGTCGTGCGCCTCCTGGCGGTCGCGCGCGAGCAGCTCTCCGACCAGCCGGCGAGGAAGCGCATGAGGCCAACGTCGGAGTCTCCGAGGTCTGGCTTTGCCCCGTGGTCGACGCAGCACAGGGTTCCGTAGAGCTCACCGTCGGGCAGGACGATCGGCAGGCCGACGTAGGCTCCGACGCCGGCCGCCACGGTGATCGGCAGGTCGGAGACCTCGGGGTTGGCCGCGACGTCGGGGATGGCGTTGGGCACCTGGCCGGCGAGCATCCGCGAGCAGTAGGTCTGACCGCGATCCATCGCGAGGCCCTCTCCTACGCCGAAGGACGCCGTGTCTCCCTCGAGCAGGCGGAGCACCTGCTGCTCGTCGTCGAGCTCGGCGAGGTAGGCGACGTCCATCTCGAGCTGCTCGCGGGCGAGCGCGAGGATCCGGCCGATGGCCTCGACGGTGCGCGACGAGAGCCCTTCCACCGCGGCCGGCCGCGAGTCCGCCTCTCTGGTGGCTTCGAGCGCGGCGGTCGCGCGCGCCATGAGCGACGCCCGACGGGCGCTCCCGGCGGCCGACGAGGCGGCTCCCGCGTGCAGGACCACGCCGGGCAGGCGCTCTTCGACCTCCTCGCGCGCACGATCTACCACCGCGCGGGCGGCCTCCGCCCCGCCGTCGACGAGCAGGCCGAAGCAACGCCCCTCCAACCGCGCCACGAGGTCGTCCTCGCGCGCGACTCCCGCCAGCCCGCTCGCGACCTCGCGAAGCAGCCTGTCACCAGCCGCCTCACCGACGCCTCCCTCGACCTCCAGCAGCACGACGCTCAGCCCGCAGCCCGGCTCGCCGGCGCGACGCGAGAGCTCGGCCGCGAAGGCGCGGTGGTTGGGCAGGCCGGTGAGCGGGTCCTCGATCGTGAGCGCCTCGAGGCGAGCGGCGTGATCGCGCAGGTGGTCCTCGGTCGACCGTCGAGCCGTGATGTCCTGGACCTGGGTGACGATATGCACCGGTTGGCCGTCGTCGTCGCGGACGAGGGACCTCGCGAGGAACCCCCACACGATCCGCCCGTCGGGCCGCAGGTAGCGCTTCTCGAGCTCGTAGCGGTCGATCTCGCCCCGGAGCGTCCGCTGGAGCAGCTCCAGGTCCGCCGCCAGATCGGCGGGGTGGGTGACGCTACGGAAATCGGTCGCCAGGAGCTCCTCGCGCGTCCGCCCGAGTAAGTCGCACAGCGCGCGGTTGACCGACAGCCAAGCTCCCTCCAGGGACATGATCGCCATCCCGATCGGCGCGTGCTCGAAGGCGCTCTCGAAGCGCGCGTGGGCCTCGCGCAGCTCGCGCTCGCCGCGGGTGCGCTCGCTGACGTCGCGCACGATGGACGCGATGCGCACTACGCGCCCGTCGTCGTCGGTGATCGGGAAGATCGAGACCGAGACGTCGACGAGCGAGCCGTCCTTCCGGCGCTCGCGGATCTTGAGGTCGCGAACGCGCTCGCCGGCCTGCACCAGCTCGTTGACGTCGACCATCGCCGAGAGATCGCCGTCGGGCAGCAGTACGGCGATCGAGCGCCCGATCATCTCGTCGGCTCGATACCCGTATAGACGCTCAGCCCCCGCGTTCCAGGTCTCGACGATGCCCTCCGGAGTACCCGAGAGGATCGCATCCTCGGAGTCGCCGACGATCGAGGCGACCAGGCGCAGCTCCTGCTCGGTCCGCCGGCGCTCGGAGATGTCGTGCAGGAAGGCGTGAAAGGCCGCGCCCTGGCCGGGAAGGCCCTTGGAGATCACGAGCTCGACCGGGATCTCGCGCCCGTCGCGACGCAGCGCCCAGAGCTCGAGGCGCTTGCCGATCACACGCGTCTCGCCCGTCGCCACGTGACGGGCGAGGCCCGCCCGGTGCGCCTCGCGGAAGCGCTCGGGGATCAGCAGCTCGGCCACGGGTCGGCCGATCGCCTCCTCGCGGCTCCAGCCGAAGGTCTCCTGCGCGGCGCGGTTCCAGCCGACGACGTCGCCTTCCTCGTCGAGGGCCACGAACGCCTCGCGGCTCTGGGCGAGCATCGACTCGAGTCCCAGCGGAGTCCGTTCCACACCGGATAGATCGACCCCGGTGGGCGAAACGTTGAGCGAGCCCGGCGCGGTCACGCCTTCTCTACGGGTGACCCGCGGCGCGATCAACGCCGAGCGAGCGGTTCAGCGCCCGAAGAGGCCCGGCATGCGCAGGAGCAGCCCCAGGCTCCCGCTCGGTCGCAGCCTGCCCGTGGCCATCAGCACACGCGGGTTGCGCCGGTTGCCGATGACGTCGACCCAGTCCTCGTAGCGGCAGCGCAGCGTGAGGTCTGCCGCCGGGTCGATGCCCGGTTGCGCGGAGGTCGAGCCGTTCTCGATGCGCACCCACCAGTCGGGTGCGTCGGGGAAGCGCCACTGGATGGTCACCGGCTCCTCGAGGCCATGGCGCAGGTTGACCGAGCGGCGCATGAGGTCGAAGAGCAGCTCGACGATCTCGGGGTCGCGGCGCAGGCGCCCGTTCTTCTCGCCGAAGACCCCCGCCTCCACCAGGGGGACGACGAGCTCTATCTGCTCCTTGGGCGTCAGGCCGGTGGGCAGCGGGGGCGCGCCCGGCAGCTCGTCGACCGGCATGCCCGCGCTGCGCAGCTTGGCGTCGAGCGAGGCAGCGGCCTCGGTGCTGATCTCCTCGATCGTGAAGCCGAAGACCTCTGTATAGCGGCGATCCCAGCCAGGCGGAGTGAGGACGGCGATCGTCCACGGCATGACCTCGCGCAGGAGCTCGGCGACGGTCTCGCGACAGCGGGGATCCTCGCGCTGGAGGTCGGCGAGCAGCTTGACTCCGAAGCCGATGTGGCGCTGCTCGTCGAGGGAAACGTTGCGCATCCCCCCGCGAAAGCCCGGGAAGAGGTCGCGCTCGTCGAGGTAGCGCTCTATGAAGTGCTGGCCGGGCTGGGCGAGGACCGACTCGACGATCACGTGGTAGAGCGCGACGGCGGCGGCGAGCTTCGGCTTGGAGCGGTCGCGTCGAAGCTCGTCGGCCATGGTGTCCAGCCGGTCGAAGACCTTGCGAAAGCCCCAGGTCAGCTGCGGGCGGATCGCCTCGAGCGACTCGGCCTGGTCGCGGCCCAGGCCGACGACCTCCCGCATGAAGCGGCCGAACAGGACGGCGTGGCGCGCCTCGTCGACCTGCTGGGTGGCCAGGAAGTACTTCTGCTCCTCGAGGGGTGCGGCGTCGACGTAGGGAGAGAGGTTGTCGGCGACGGCGTCCTCGCCCCAGAAGAACAGCGCGTAGTTCCACAGGGCCGCGCGGCGCTCGAAGTCGGTGAGCTCGTCGCGCCACTGGCGGGCGTCCTCGGAGAAGTCGATCTCCATGGCCGACCAGTTGGCCTTCTCCCAGCGGGCGTAGAGGTCCTCGTAGGAGATCTTGTCGACCGCGAGCTGCTCGCCCAGGGCGTGCTCGGTCGTTTCAGTCGCGCCCATCGCGTCAACGCTACCGGTCGCTGGAAGCTCGCTCAAACGTCCACCGCGACGCGCCGGCGCACATACCGTCAAGATGCGAGACCACGACCGAGGAGGAAGCGATGCGTGGTGGACAACTGAGGCTGACGGCGACTACGGCGGTAGGCGTCGTGCTGGCCTGCGGGGCGGCAAGCGCGCAGGCGGCATCGCTTCCCAGCTTCGACGGACGCTGCGACGTCTTCGGCGGGGTGACCTTCGAGCGGCCGATCACCGCACGCGCCATCACCCAGGGCGTCGAGCTGCGCACCGCCGACGGCCTGGCCTCGTGCGACGGCACTGCGCGCTACGGAGCCAGTGAGATCGGCACGCGCAAGTTCCCGGCGCGCCTGGTCGTGCGTGGGGCAGGGTCCACCTCGTGCCAGCAGAGCTCGATCCGCGACGCGGCCGGGACGCTCGAGCTCCTAGAGGAGGCGCCGGGCGGCGGCCTGCGGCCGATTCGCGTCCGCGACGAAGACGGCGTCCATCCGTTCGCCATCGCCGCAGCCGTCGACATCTCGCATGCGCTCAACTCGCTGGCGGCAACGGCCAAGGGGGCAGTGGGCTCCAGCGGCAATCTGCGGGCGACGCTCTCCCCCGCCCCGGATACGCTCGTCCGGTGCGCCGGCGAGGGAATCAACTCCCTGCCGTTCAGCGGCTCGTTCGGGACCGACGGACCCCTGGTGGGTCTTCAGCCCTCCGCGGCGGTGACCGAAGCGGACCGCGTTCCCCCGGTCGTGCTGCGCCTGCGGCTCGCTCCGCGGTCGCTGCGGTCGGGCGCTCCGGTCTCGCGCCAGGGCTTTCGGGCGAAGGTCTCAGAGGCGGGCGCCGCTCAGCTGCTGATCGAGCGTCGGGAGAAGGGCCGCCGGACGGAGGGCGGCTGCCGCCCGGCCCGGGCCGGCGACAGGGGCAAGGAGGGATGCGTGCTCTCCGTCCGTGTCGGGACGGTCGGCTACGACGTCAAGACCGGCGTCAACGCGCTGCCCTTCGACGGGAAGATCAACGGCCGAGCGCTCGCCCCCGGCCGCTACCGGGCCGCGCTCAGCGTCCGCGACGACGCGGGCAATACGTCGCGCGTGCGGCGGCTGACCTTTGTCGTGCGCCCGCGAGCGCGGCGCTAGGCGGCTTGCTACCCGGGCGCTTCGCCGCCCGTCGTGCCCGTCGTGAAGGCCGGCGGAGCGGGTGCGACTCCTGCGCCCTGTAGCGCCGTCATCTTGTCCGCGAATCCCTCGACGCCGTCGGAGCGATTGATCCGTACACGGTTGAGGGTGAGCATCTGGTCGGGGCCGGCGTTGCCGTACTGGGTCGTCGTGGCGGTCAGGTAGCCCGCCTTGCGTACCGCGTCGACGACCCGCGCGTCGTAGCGCCCCGCCGGGTAGCAGAAGAACCGGGCGGGACGGCCGAAGCGGCGGCGGATCTCCCGGCGCGAGTCGACGAGCTCGGCGGTGAGCTGCGCGTCGTCGAGGGGCGGGAGCTCGGGATGGGTCATGGTGTGGGACTCGAGCTCCCACCCGGCGGCCAGCAGAGCCCGTACCTGGCTGGGCGAGATGCCGCCCTGGCTGGTGTTCTCGAGCATGTCGAGCTGGAGGTAGAGCAGCCCGGGCCATCGCATCCGTCGGAGGATCGGCAGCGCGTTGGCCCAGATGCTGCGGTACCCGTCGTCGAAGGTGAGAACCACGGGGCGGCGCGGCAGCGCCACGCCCTTCGTCCACAGGTCGTAGACCCGCTCGAGGGTCACCGCGGTGTAGCCCTTCCCCTTGAGCCAGCGCATCTGGCCGGCGAAGTCGGCCGTGGCGACGTAGAGCTCGGGGAGCGGAGCGCCGGCCGGTGGATCGTTGACCAGGTGGTACATGAGGATGGGCACCGGGACGTCGCGCTCCGCGGGCGCGACGATACGGACGGGGCGCGGCGCGGGCCTCCGCGCCGTGGGCCCGGCACCGTCGTTTCGGCGCGCCGCCCGCCGGCTCTTCTTCGCGCCGCCCTCTCCGCCGCCACCACCGCCGCCGCCCCCGAGGCCGAGGCCGAGGCCGAGGCCGCCAGCCGCTATTCCCACCGCGGCCAGGCCCGCGAGCAGGGCACCGAGGGCGAACGCCCGACGGCGCCGCAGGGCCGCCCGATCGCCCCGGCCCCCCTCGCGCTCGGAGCGCCGCCGCCGCGAGCGGTCGTCAGGGGGCTCGTTCACGTCGCTGCGTCCAGGGCCTGATTGACCAGTGCGTCGGCGTCGGCGTTCTGTGCGCGAGGCACCGACCTGATGCTCCAGCGCTCGAAGTCGCGCAGGGCGCGCGTGGCGTCGAGGTGGAGCGGGCGCATGGCCGCGTGCTTGACCTTGTAGACGCCCTGCAGCTGGCGGGCCACGAGCTCTGAGTCGTTGACGAGCTCGACCTCCGTGGCACCGAGGACGCGGGCGCGCTCTATGCCGAGGAGGACGGCGCGGTACTCCGCGACGTTGTTGGTGGCGGTGCCGATCGTCTCGGCGGCTTCGTCGAGGACCGTCCCTTCCGCGTCGGCGACCACCGCGGCGACCGCGGCCGGCCCCGGATTCCCCCGCGCGCCGCCGTCGACGTGGACGACCACTCGCATGTGCCGCACACTAGCCGCCGGCGGACGACTCGGCCGGCGGGCGGCGCAGAGCCCATCCGAAAGCGGTTCGGCCTGGTTTCCGATGAACTCTCAGATACTCGGAAACTCGCCCGGCACGCGGGGGCGGCGGCGGTCTCGCACCGTGCGGTTGCCGCCGGCCTCGGGGGGGCCTTCGCGCCGCTCGCCCTTCGTGCGGCGGTCGATGATCACCTCGACGTGAGGATCGTCGGCGTAGTAGTCGTTGAGTCGGTCAAAGAGCTCGGGAGCGAGCTCCTCGGGGACCACGCAGTAGATCATCGGGCCGGCCTCATCGCGGACAGGATCCTAGAGGATCCCGCCCAGTCGGCTCTATAGGACAGGCGTCTAGCCCCGCCGACGCGAACGCGGGACATACGTCGAGCCGGGGTCTCTCAACGAGACGAGCCGAGGGCGAGCAGGCCCGCGTCGTCGGCGACCGCGTTGCCGACGTTCTCCTCATCGGGGAGCTCGGCGAGCTCGGTGCCCTGCGCGGCGATCCGGACGCCGTTGGCGGCGTCCGCCAGGTCGGCCTCGTAGCGATACCAGGACAGCTCCCAGGCGACGACGATCGTCACCACGCTCGAGCGGTGGGCGTCGGCGAGCACCGCCACCAGCGGCGGGCCCAGCGACCGCGCGATGCCCGCGACCGAGCGGGGATGCTCGGAGGAGTTGAAGAGGTCGAGCGCACGCGACCGCTTCATCTCCTCGCTCGAGGGAACCGCGTGGACGTGGCGCTCGTGTGGGTGCGAGGGCGGCGGCTGGCGCCGCGGGGGCGGCGGCGGCGACGACGCCACGGGTGCTCCGTCGGGAGCACCCGGTTCGTCGCTGGCCGTGGAGACCTCGTGAGCCGGCGGGGCACCCGCGTGCTCTCGGCGTCCGCGCAGGCGGCCGAGCAGCGAGCGGCGACGCTCTCCCGAGCCCCACTGCGCCCGGGGCTCGAGGCTCTCGTCCTCGGGAATCCAGCCCTCGTTGACGGCGCGCCCGCGGCACAGCTCGCAGACGAGCTTGCGCTCGCCGCCGTGGAGGTAGGGGTCGGCGCCCTCGCCGCGCAGGAGCGTGCGGCCGCAGACGTCGCAGTTGAGCACCGTATCGCTCGGCCGGATGTCCCTGGTGGGCATGCGAGCCGAAGATAGCAAGGGGCCCGGCACCCGCCGAGCGGCGCAATCGAACGTGCGCCCAACCTCAACGTCAGGTGGTCAGCGCCTCGGACTCCTTCGCGGAGGCCTGGATCACCTTCTGAGCGAGGTGGGAGGGAATCACCTCGTAGCGCAGGAACTCCATGGTGTACTCGCCCTGGCCGCCGGTGATCGAGCGCAGGTCGGGCGCGTAGGTGAGCATCTCTGCCATGGGCACTTCGGCGCGGATCTCGGTCATGGCGCCGGCCGCCTCCGTCCCCTGGGGGCGCCCGCGGCGCGAGGAGAGATCGCCCATGACGTCGCCGACGCTCGCGTCGGGCACCGACACCGTGACCATCATGATCGGCTCGAGCAGCACGGGACCGGCCTGCTCGAGGGCCTGCTTCATTGCCAGCGAGCCGGCGATCTTGAAGGCCATCTCAGAGGAGTCGACGGTGTGGTACTGGCCGTCGAACAGCCGCACGCGGACGCCCTTGACCGGATAGCCGGCGAGGGTTCCCGTCTCCATCGCCTCGACGACCCCCTTCTCCACCGCGGGAATGAAGCTGGTCGGGATCACCCCGCCCCTGATCGCGTTGACGAACTCGAAGCCGTCCTCCATCGGCTCGATCTCGATGTGGCAGTCGCCGAACTGGCCGCGCCCCCCGGTCTGCTTCTTGTGGCGTCCGTGCGCCTTGGCGCCCTGCCGGATGGTCTCCTGATAGGGCACGCGCGGCGGCTTGAGGTGGACCTCCGCGCCGAAGCGGGCCTTCATCCGCTCGACGAGGACCTCCACGTGGACCTGGGTCAGACCGGCGACGATCTGCTCGCCGGTCTGCGGATCGCGGTGCAGGTCGATCGTCGGATCCTCCTCCTGGAGGCGGCGCAGCGCGGTGAACACCTTGTCCTCGTCGCCCTTGGACTTCGGCTCGACGGCGAAGGCCATGACGGGCGCCGGGAGCTTGATGGCCGGCATCGCGATCGGCTCGTCGCGGGCTGCGAGCCAGTCGCCGGCCTTGGTCTCCTTGAGCTTGGCCACCGCCCCGATGTCGCCCGCGCCGAACTCCGAGACGTGACCGGTCTCCTTGCCCTCGTAGACGAGCAGCTGCCCCACGCGCTCCTTGTTGTGGGTGCGCGTGTTGAGCAGCTGGCTGTCGGGACTCATCGTTCCCTGGTAGACCCGGAACAGGTTGATGCGACCCGCGAACGGGTCCGCACGCGTCTTGAAGACGTAGGCGTAGAGCTCGGCGGCCTCGTCGGCCTCGAGCGCCATGCCCTCGACCTCCAGCGCCCCGTGCTTGACCGGCGAGGGGAGGTCCTCGACGATCGCGTCCAGGAGACGGTTGGTGGCCAGGTTGCGGGCGGCCACGCCGCAGGTGACCGGGAACAGCGCGCCGTGGTTGGTGCCGTCCTTGAGCGTTCCGACGATCTCCTCGTGGGAGATCTCCTCGCCCTCGAGGTAGCGCTCCATCAGCGCATCGGAGTTCTCCGCGACCTCGTCCATCAGCTTCTCGCGGTACTCCTGCGCATGGTCGAGCAGGTCCTCCGGGATGGCGATCTCCGAGCAGTTGTCGCGATCGGTGCCTTCGTATCGGTAGGCCTTCATGTCGATGAGGTCGATCACGCCGGTGACCTCGTGCTCGGAGCCGATCGGGATCTCGGTCGCGACGACGTGGGGGCCGAAGGCGTCCTGAAGGGCGGCCAGCGTGCGGAAGAAGTCGGCGCGCTCGCGATCGAGCATGTTCACGAAGACCAGGCGCGCGATGTCGAGCTCCTCGGCGCGCTCCCACAGCCGCGTCGTCGCGACCTCGACGCCCATGACCGCGTTGACTACGAACACGGCCGACTCGCACACCCGCAGGGCGCCGAGTGCGTCGGCCACGAAGCTCGGCTCCCCAGGCGTGTCGAGCAGGTTGATCTTGCGGTCCTGCCATTCGAACGACGACAGGGCCGCCGAGATCGACATCTGGCGCGCCTTCTCGTCCTCGTCGGCGTCGGAGACCGTCGTGCCGTAGGTCACCGTCCCGAGCCGGTTGATCGCCCCGGCGCCGAAGAGCAGCGCCTCGTGCAGCGAGGTCTTGCCGGCCCCCCGGTGACCGACGAGCGCGACGTTGCGGATCCGGTCGGCGGGCTTGTGCATCGGTCGGTCTCCCCTCTCCTATATCACTCGCCCGATCAGCGCGGGCGGAGCGCGGACCTTACCGGGCGGGTGGGCCGAGGATCTACGCCTGGACCTCTTCGCTCTGGAACCGCGAGCGCAGCCGCAGGACGGCCTTGGTGTGCAGCTGTGAGATGCGCGACTCGGTGACCCCGAGCACCTCGCCGATCTCGCGCAGGGTCAGGTTCTCGTAGTAGTAGAGCGCGATGACGAGCTTCTCGCGCTCGGGCAGGCGGGCGATCGCGTCGGCGATGCGATCCTTGAGCTCTGAGGCGTCCATCAGCTGGGCCGGGTCCGGCGCGTCGGGGTCGTGGAGGGTGTCCAGCAGGGAGACCTGGTCACCGCTGGTGTCCGAGATCGACCACAGCTCGTCGAGCGCCGCGATCGTCGAGTTGGAGATCTGGAGCAGGGCCTCCTGGAACTCGTCCATCGTCATCTCGAGCTCGGAGGCCATCTCCTCGTCGGTGGGCGCCCGCTGGAAGCGGCCCTCGAGCTTGACGTTGGCCCGCTCGATCTCCCTGGCGCGTGCGCGTACGGAACGGGGAACCCAGTCCAGCGAGCGCAGCTCGTCGATGATCGCGCCCTTGATGCGCGGCAGCGCGTAGGTCTCGAACTTGATCTCGCGCGCGAGCTCGAAGCGCTTGATCGCCGAGATGAGGCCGACCAGGCCGTAGGAGATGAGGTCGGCCTCCTCGACGTGAGCCGGAAGCCCCGACGCCATGCGCCCCGCGACGTACTTGACCAGGGGCGAGTAGGCGACGACGAGGCGCTCGCGCGCGCGCTCGTCTCCGTTGGCCTTGTAGCGGCGCCACAGGTCCCGCAGCTCGATCGCCTTGACGTTGGTCTCCAGGATGCTTCGCCTCACCTTCCTGTAGCGCTGTAACGTCGCTCAGGCTCGAGGATGGCTTCGAGCGTAAGTCGATCGTAGCCGCGAGGACTCTACCCGAGTGTAGATCTGCGTAGTGCTCATGCTCGCGTGTCCCAGCAGCTCCTGAATCGCCCGCAAATCCGCGCCTCCCTCCAAGAGGTGGGTGGCGAAGGAGTGGCGCAGCCAGTGCGGCGAGACCCCGGCCTGCAGCGCCGCCCGGCGGGTCCACACGCTCAGCCGGCGCCGAACGTCCGACGGTGACAGGCGCCGACCCGACTTGGAGAGCAGCAGCGCCGGGTCGGGCTCGGGGCCGGTCAGGGCTGGGCGGGCGCGCGCGAGGTAGCGGTCGAGCGCCGCGGCGGCGTGCTCGCCGAGCGGCACGAAGCGGGTCTTGGATCCCTTTCCCTCGACGCGGATCTCCTCGCCGTCGAAGTCGACCCCCGCGAGGTCGAGGTTGACCAGCTCCTCGGCGCGCAGGCCCGCGCCGTAGGCGAGTTCGAACATCGCTCGGTCGCGCAGCTCGAGCGCCGTCGTGGCGGGGATGCGCTCGAGCAGCGCGAAGACCTCGGCGGGCCGGAGGGTCCGCGGCAGGCGCGCGGGGCGCTTGGGCGACGCGACCAGCTCCGCCGGGTTGTGCTCGAGGGTGCCCGCATCGACGAGGATGGCGCACAGGGCACGCAGCGAGGCGAGCTTGCGCGCGACCGTCGTCGGCGCCATTCCCCGCTCGGAGAGCAGTGCCGCGTACCGGCGCACGAGGCGCGACTCGAGGGCCTCCGGCGCGGCGTTCTGCGCAGCTGCCCACCCGGCGAACTGCTGGATGTCGATTCCGTAGGCCCGGCGCGTCTTCTCCGCGGCGCCCCGGCGGCGCAGATCGCGATCGAGCGCCGTGAGGGCCTCCGACCAAGCGGAGCGCAGGCTAGGCTCCGCCGGCGTGGGCGTCTTCTTCATCGACACCGGCACGGGTCAGATTGCCACGGGACGCCAGCTCTTCGAGGCCGGGATCTCCGATCGCGACGGCACGCCGCCCCGGCCCTGGTTCCGGATCCAGGGCCCCAGCGACGCGTCGACGCTGTGGTACGCGGTCATGCGCAAGCGAGAACGTGGGGTGTTCATCGGCACCCTGTCCATTCGCCACGCTGGCCACCACGCCTCCCTCCTACGCAAGGGGTGGGAGGAGGTCCCGGTCGGCGAGATTCGGCCCGAGCCCGAGACCTAGCGCTCAGCCGACGAAGATGGGGGTTCCCACCTCCACACGGTCATAGAGATCGACCACGTCGGCAACGAGCATGCGGATGCACCCGTGGGAGGCCGCCGTGCCCAGCGAGTCCACGTCGGCGGTGCCGTGGATCCCCGCGCCTCCCGAGAAGCCCATCCACCGCGCCTTGAGCGGGTTGTCGGGATCGCCGCCCGGGATCACCCGGCCGGCGAGCGAGCCCGCCCAGGACTCCTCGGGCACCGACCATGCCGGGTCGACCTGCTTTGACTGGATGGAGAAGAGTCCGTTGGGAGTGGGCCATCTCGGCATCCCGACCGCCACGTCATAGGTCTTCTCGAGCTCGAGGTCGCGCCAGAGGCGCAGCTTGGTCTGGTCCTTGCTGACCGTCAGGTAGGTGGGGTAGCGGCCGACCAGTTCGCCCACGGTGATCTCGGGCGCCAGCCGGCGCAGCGGCGCGCGGACGCGGCGGCCCGCCGTCGGGCTGGTCAGCTCGTCCTCGATGTCGCGGCGGAGCTTTCGCACGCCGAGTGCGGCACCGCTGCGCTCGGGCGTCATGGTCAATCCGGTGGGCGTCGGGGCCACGGCGGCGTCGCGGGCCGGGCGGGTCACCTCTGCCTCGACGCGGTCGACCAGCTCGTCCACGGCCGCCTTAGAGAAGCTCACGGTGGAACGCAGTTCGGCCTGAGCCTCCTCGCCGGTCAGCGCGCGCCACCTACGGGTGAGGAGGTTGCCGTCGCGGCCGCTGCTGACCGCCTGGTTGACCATCGCGTCCACGTTGACCGCGACGCGGGCCCGCTGGGCGCTGAGGGCGAACTGCCGGCCGCCCGACTCCACCACCACCGGACGGCGCATCGGGCCCAAGACCGAGCGCGTGAGCTTGGTGCGGGCCTCCTCTGGAGTCAGGCCGCCGAGGTCGACTCCGTTGACCGTGACTCCGGCGGCGACCACGTCCGCGCGAGCGGCGTCATAGAGGTAGCCCCCGCCCACGCCGAGGGCGAGGATCGCGAGAAAGGCGACGAACGGGATTCGGATACGCACGGCAAGAGGCTCCTGGAACGGCGAGCCGTCGCATTATGGCCAGGGCCGGTCAGCCTGCATCGATCCTTGCAGCCCACCCTTGGTCGGGCGCGCGCGAGACGACGCATATCCCCGGCGTTCGGGCGCCGCGCGTCAGCCGAGGTATGTCGCGCGGCGTGGGGTGCCGCGCGTCAGGCGATGTAGATCGGCGTGCCGACGGGGACGCGGTCGTAGAGCTCGACCACGTCCTCGACGAACATGCGGATGCAGCCCTTGGAGGCGTTCGTTCCGATGGAGTCGCGCTCAGCGGTGCCGTGGATGCCGACGCCGTCGTAGACCCCGAGCCAGCGCGCCTTGAGCGGGTTCTGCGGGCCTGGCGGGATCTGCCTGCCGGCCAGTGCGCCGGCCCAGTCGGCGTTCGGGACGCTCCAGACTGGATCGACCGCCTTGTTGCTGATGTCGTAGAGGCCCGCGGGCGTCTCGCGGCCGGCCGCGCCGAGGGCGATGGGGTAGACCTTCTTGAGCTTGAGTCCCTTGTAGAAGCGCAGCTTGAAGCTGGGGCGGTCGATCGTGAGGTAAGTGGGATAGCGGTCGGCGAGCTCGGCGGTGGTCACCGCCGGCTCGATGCGCTTGGCTCGCGCGCGGATCGTCCGGTCGCCCCCCGGACTGGTGAGCGCCCGCTCGACGTCGCGTCGAAGCGCACGCGCCTGAAGCTTGAGACCCATCTGGCTGCCCACCTTCTCCAGCTCCGTAGCGTCGGGCTGGATGGTCGCGTCGCGGGGCGCGCGGTCGGTCTCGCGGCGGATCTTGTCGACGAAGCGGTCTACGGCCCCGGAGGAGAAGGTGACGGTCGGCGGGATGGTCGCCCGGGTCTCTGCCCCCGTGACCCCCCGCCAGGTACGCGAGAACATGCTCCCCTCACGGCTTCGCCGCACAGCCTCGCTGACGGCCTTCTTCACGTCCACGGTGACCCGCGCGCGCCGCGCGCTCAGCCGGAAGGTCTCCGCCCGGCTCTTTACCACCACCGGCTCGTTCACGGTGGTGAGTATCGATTGCTCGAGCTTGGCGCGCGCCCGCTCTTGCGAGAGCCCTCCGAGCGCTACCCCGTTGACGCTGACGCCTTCGGCGATCGCGTCGTCGCGGCTGGAATCGTAGGCGTAGACGCCGACGAGCCCCGTCACCAATAGGACGACCAAGGCGGAAACGAGGATGAAAGTGGCTACGCGCACGTCGTCTTCCTTTAGGGGTCGCGGTGCAGTCTAGGAACTCCGGGGTAACGCTGCCAATGCGGTGCATGCTCGCATTCGGATCAGTGCTGTCCGCGCCGGACCGAAGGGCTGTAGCGCAGGAACTCCTCGACCTCCTGCTCGTAGCGGTAGGGCTCGCGCGCATCGCGGAGGATCGGGGCCAGGCGCAGCTGCTTGGCCAGCTGCTGAACGGCCTCGCGGCTCGTGTAGCGGTACCCGTAGCCGCTCGTCTTGAGCTTGCGGTTGTCCAGCCCCCGTCCGTAGCGCAGTTGGTTGAGCAACTCTGACGGGAAGCGCATCCCGGCGCGGCGCAGCGGCTTGGCGACCAGGCCGGTCCCCCACGGCGGCAGTACGGGCGCGAGCGGCTTGCCCAGCAGGTCGGCGACCTCCGAGAGTGCGAGCACCCCGTCGGCCGCGGCGTTGAATACCCCGGCGAGATCGTGGCGCGCGGCGTGCTCGAGGCAGCCGACGATGTCGTCCTCGTGGATGAACTGGTAGCGCGGGTCGAAGCCCAGGATGCACGGGACCGCGGGCAGGGCGAAGAGCCGGGTATGCGAGGTCCGCAGCCCGGGGCCCAGCGTGTTGGCGAACCTGAGCACGCACACGGTGACGGCGGGGTGCTTGTCGGCGAAGTCGCGCACGGCGGACTCGGCTTCGACGATGTCGCGCTCGATCGGGGTCTTGGGTGGGTGGGGGCGCCGCATCTCCTCGGTGAAGAAGGCCGGGTCGTCGCGCTCGCAGCCGTAGTAGTGCGCCGAGGACTTCATGACGATCTTGCGGACCGGGGACTCGGGCCCGCTGCAGGCGGCGAGGATGTTCATCGTCCCGATCACGTTGTTCTCGTGGGCCAGCCGGGGAGGGGCGACGGTCGAGTCGACCGCGAGCCGGGTGTCGATCACGGTGTCGATCTCCGCCGCCGCGACGATGCGCCGGATCAGCGTGTGCTGGTTCGATACCCGAACGTACTCCGTGCGGTCGAGCGCCACGGTGGGGTCGTCGACGTCGACCCCGATGATCGTCTCGATCGCGTCGTCGTCCTCGAGGGCCCGGGCGAGGCGACCGCCCCAGAACGTCGACAGGCCGGTGATCAGGATGCGGCGAGTGTCCACGCCCTATCCCAGCCAGACGCTCGAGCGCTTCGAGAGCATGTCGAGCAGGTTTCGCTGGATGAGGTCGCGCACCTGCTCGGCCACCGTCTGTACGAGGCCGGAGTCCTCCCAGGGCTCGGGGCCCCACTGGTCGGTCGGGATCGGATCGAGGAAGCGGATGGCGAACTTCGCGGGCAGGTAGCCGAGCATCCCCGCCGGGCCCAGGAGCGGGAAGGTCGGAGTGACGGGCACGTAGATCAGCCCGGTGAGCTTCTGGAGCAGGCGCAGATGGGCGAAGATCGGCTGGGCCTCCTCCGCGCCGACTACGCACACCGGAACGATCGGCACCTGCGCGCGCATCGCTGCGGCGACGAACCCGCCGCGGCCGAAGCGGCGCAGTCGGTAGCGGTCCTTGTAGAGCTTCTCCGAGCCCTTGCGGCCCTCGGGGAAGACGAGCACGAGCTGGCTTTCGTCGTAGAGGAGCCGGTGGACGTTGGCCGGGTGAGCCGGGACCGCGCCGATCTTGGGCAGGAGCATCGCGAACCCCGGGTAGCCCTTGAAGAAGTGCTCGACGGTGATGTGCAGGGGCCGCGGGCGGGGGTGCTCCTCCTTGATCGCCTTGGCGATCATCGTCGCGTCGGGCGGAAGGGCGCCGGAGTGGTTTGAGACGAGCAGCGCGCCGTTGCCATCGGGCACGCCGTCGACGCCTTCGACCGAGACCCGGAACCAGTAGTGGTAGAGGAAGTCCACCAACGTCCGGTCGAGGACCCCCTCGACGCGCTCCGAGCGCCCCCAGTCGGTGACCTGGCGGTCGGGCTCGATGCCGGGGAGATGCTCGCGGAGGTCTTCGACCTCGAGCGACTCGGGCCGCGTCGCCTCGGGAAGCCGTTCCGCCTCCGCGGCCTCACGGGCCTCTTCGGCGGCCTCGTGGACCGGCACGCGGCGCTGTCGGGCCATTGCGGCGATTGTGGCAGGTCGGAGCGCCGACAAAACGGGCGCCACCGGCTACCCCGTGATCGCGCCTTCGGAGGCGCTCGAGACCAGCCGCGCGTATTTCGCCAGCACGCCACGCTCGAGCTCGGGCGGCAGGGGTTCGTAGTCGGCCACCCGCCGGGCGATCTCCTCCTCGGAGAGGGCGACGTCGAGGCGGCGGGCCTCGACGTCGAGGGTGATCTCGTCGCCCTCGCGTACGGCCGCGATCGGGCCGCCGCGGGCGGCCTCGGGGGCCACGTGACCTGCCATCAGGCCCTTCGTCGCTCCGCTGAAGCGCCCGTCGGTGAGCAGCGCGACCTTGCCGCCCAGCCCCTCCCCCACCAGCGCCGCGGTCACCCCCAGCATCTCGCGCATCCCGGGGCCGCCGACGGGCCCCTCGTTGCGGATCACCACCATGTCGCCTTCGAGGATCGACCGTGCCGTCACGGCCGCCATCGCGTCCTCCTCGCACTCGAACACCCGAGCCGGGCCGCTCTGACGGCGGCGCTCGTAGCCCGCCAGCTTGACCACGCAGCCGTCCGGGGCGAGGTTGCCGCGCAGGATGGCAAGGCCGCCCTCCGCACTCAACGGCTCCTCGAGCGAACGGACGACCCGCTGGCCGGGAGCCTCCCGGGCCTCCGCGGCGTGCTCGCCGACGGTTCGCCCGGTCACCGTCATGGCATCCTCGTGGAGCAGCCCCGCGGAGCGCAGGCGCTCGAGGACGACCGGCACGCCGCCGGCCGCGAAGAGGTCGGTCGCGACGTACCGGCCTCCGGGCTTGAGGTCGCACAGCAGCGGGGTCGCGCGGCTGATGCGGTCGAAGTCGTCGATGTCGAGCTCGACCCCCGCCTCGCGGGCGACCGCCAGCAGGTGGAGCACGCCGTTGGTCGAGCCGCCGCTCATCGCGATCGCGGCGATGGCGTTCTCCAGGCCCTCGCGGGTGATGATCTCGCTCGGCTTGAGGCCCCGGCGCAGCACGTCGACGACGAGGCGCCCGGCCTCCCTGGCGACCTCGGCCTTGCCGCCGTTGAGCGCCGGCACCATGGCCGAGCCCGAGGGCGAGATGCCCAGCACCTCGAAGGCCATCGCCATCGTGTTCGCGGTGAACTGGCCGCCGCACGCGCCCGCGCCCGGCGAGGCCGCGTGCTCGAGCTCTGCGAGCTCGTCATCGGTCATCGAGCCCGCCGCGTGCGCCCCCACGGCCTCGAAGACGTCGCCGATCGTCACGTCCCGGCCCTGGAAGCGGCCGGGGGCAATAGAGCCTCCGTAGAGCATGACCCCCGGGACGTCGAGCCGGGCGAGGGCCATCACCGTTCCTGGGATCGTCTTGTCACAACCGCTCAGGGCGATGACCGCGTCGAAGCGGTGGCCCCGCGCGACGAGCTCGATCGAGTCGGCGATGACCTCGCGGGAGACCAGGCTCGTCTTCATCCCGCTCGTTCCCATCGTGATCCCGTCTGAGATCGCGATGGTGTTGAGCTCCATCGGGGTCGCGCCGGCCTCGCGGATGCCCTCCTTGACCCTCGCCGCGAGCGCCCGCAGGTGGAAGTTGCAGGGCATCGTCTCGATCCACGTCGAGGCGACGCCGACGATCGGCTTGCTCAACGCCTCCTCGTCGAAGCCGATCCCGTAGAGGTAGGCCCGGGCGGCGGCTCGCTCGGGACCCTCGGTCAGGGCGCGACTGCGGTGCTTCAGATCGAAGGCGGTGCGGTCACTCACGGGGCGGGGACGGTACCGCCCTGCTCGTCGCGCCGGCGCTCGATGCGCTCGCGCTCGCGCTCCCACTGGCGCAGCCGCCAGAGATCGCGGCGGACCCGCTTGGGGTCGACCTGTCGGCCCGGCAGGTGCATGTTCGCGCTGGCGATGAGGCGACGCTCGTCGCCGGTGAGCCCCATCCACTTGGCCAGCACGTCGTCTGAGTCCGGCAGCCGGGCTGATCCGTACGGGCGCGTCTCGTCGGGGAACTCGACGCAGTACTCGCTCAGCAGGCGCCCGGTCTGAGGCAGGTAGGCGACCACCGGCTTGTGCGGGTAGACGAGGTAGGCGTAGGGGGCACCACGGGTCGAGGAGCGCAGCTCGGGGCCCTCGGCCTGGGTCCCCCACACCCGGATGAACCCGAGATCGCGGTACATGCTCCACTCCTCGGCGTTGACGCACGAGCGCAGCAGCTCGCGGGCGCGCTGCTCGGCGCGCCGCTCGCGGCCGGGGTCATAGCCGGGGCTGGACGGCGGCACGACGGCTCGCCGGGCGCGGCGGCGTGCGAAGGCCTCTTCGACGCGTGGTACGACGATCTCCCACAGCAGCGCCACGACGACGATCGTTGTGGCGCCGAGTGCGAGCAGCACGGCCGTCGGTCAGCGCGCCCCGCCGGCGGCGCGGGGAAAGAAGATCACCCGGTCGGCGTCGCGCGGCACGTCCTCGAAGCTCTTGGCGATCTGGGCCTCGCGCCGGCCCGTGCGGTCCTCGAGCGGGACGGCGGCCCACATACCCAGGTCGAGCTGCCGGCGGAACTCTTCGACGAGGGCGCGCTCCTCCTCGGTGACCTCCACGTCGCCCTCGGCCAGGAGCACCTCACCGTGACCGGGCTTCATCCGCAAGAACCTCACGGGCGCGATTATGGCACGTCGATGAGTCATGCTCGCCGGCCGGGCTCGACGGCGCGGGCCAGTGGACGGATATCGGTGGAGGCCGGGAATCACGGGCGTGCCTGTGCGCTGCGCTCGCTCAAGGACAAGGGCGGCCGCCGAGACCGAGCGCGTCGACCGGTCCAGAGCCCGCCCCAAGCTCCCGCAGGCCGTCGCGCACGGCGCGCGAGGCGACCAGCTTGGCCTCCCGGGCAGCCAAGAGCGGGTCGCGGCCACGGGCGAGGTAGGTGGCGAGCGCCGAGGCGTGCGTGCAGCCCGAGCCGTGGGCGGCGCCCTCGGGGTAGCGCTCGCCGGGGATCTCGACGACGTCCCCTCCGTCGAAGAAGAGGTCGGTGGCGTGGGTGCGGTGACCGCCGGTGACGACGACCGCGCCCGGGCCCAGGGCATGGACGGCGCGGGCGAGGGACTCGGCGTCGAACGGCTCTGCGTCGCCCCGCCCCGCCTCCTTCGCGAGGGCCGCCGCCTCGGCGATGTTCGGGGTGACGACCGTCGCCCGCGGCAGCAGGCGGGCGATCAACGCCGAGCGGGCGTCGGGCGCGAGCAGCGCCGCTCCGGACTCCGCGACCATGACGGGGTCGACGACGAGCGGCGTCTGGGCGGGGAGGAGATCCAGTGCGCGCCCCACCGCATCGATGGTCGCGACGTCGCCGAGCATGCCGGTCTTCACGGCATCGACCCCGATGTCCTCCGCGACCGCCCTCACCTGCTCGACGATGAAGTCGGGCGGGACCTCGTGCACCCCGGTCACGGCGACCGTGCTCTGGGCCGTCAACGCCGTGATGGCGGTCATCCCGTGCCCGCCGCAGGCGGCGATGGCCTTGAGATCGGCCTGTATGCCGGCCCCGCCGCCAGAGTCAGAGCCGGCGATCGCGAGCACGCGCGGGATGGGCATCCGACGAGGGTAGGGGTTAACTGGCCCCCGGCCGTACTTTCCGGCAGGGCGCCGGGGCCAGTGGAGGCGGGCTCAGGCCGTGGGGGCGTAGACCCCGCCCGGGCCACGGACGAGGAAGCCCTCCAACTCGAGCTCGGCCAGGCCGGTCAGCGCATCCTGGGTCTCGCAGCCGCCCGCGGCGAGCAGGGCAAGGGTGTCGTTTCCCGCGGTGACGCTCGCCAGAAGGCGTTCGAGGCGCGGCTCGAGGCTCGAGGGGTCGCGGTCCGGCGAGGCGCGCCGAGCCCCCGCGCCGAACAGGAGGTCGAGGACGTCCTGGGGGCCGCGGATGACGTGCGCGCCGTCGAAGAGCAGGCCGTTGGGGCCGGTCGCCGACGCCGCGGTCACGTGACCGGGCACCGCGGCCACATCGCGGCCGAGCTCACGTGCGAGGCGCGCGGTGATCAGCGAGCCCGAGCGCTCCCCGCCTTCGACCACCACCACGACCGCCGCGAGCGCGGCGATGAGGCGGTTGCGGACCGGAAAGCACCACCGCCTGGCGGTGAAGCCCGGAGGCAGCTCGGAGACGACAGCTCCAGCCCGCCGGATGCGTTCATGCAGGGCCCGCTTGCTTGCGGGATAGGGCACGTCGGCGCCCCCGCCGAGCACCGCGACCGTACGGCCGCCGCGAGCGAGCGCTCCCTCGTGGGCGGCGGCGTCGACACCCATGGCCATCCCGCTGACCACCGTGACCCCCGCCGCCGACAACCCTCGCCCCAGCCCCCGGGCGACCTCGGTCGCGTAGGCACTCGCCCTCCGCGCCCCGACGATCGCCACGACGCCGTCGTCCGCTGCCACCCGCGCGGCGCCGGCGACGTGCACAACGGCGGGTGGAGCGGCCAGGTCGAGCAGAACGGAGGGGTAGCTTCCCGCATGACGGCAGGTCGCCCGCTGCCCGGCCGCTCGGATCCGGTCGCGGCACCGAGTGGGGTCGCAGCCTTCCATCGCCTCCTCCAGGCGGCGTCGATGGCTCCCTCCCAGCCCCGCCAGCAGCGCGTCGTCGGAGAGCGAGAGCAGGTCGTCGGGGCGCCCGTAGCGATCGCGCACACGGTCGAGGAAGGGCGAGAGGATCGTGAGGAGGTGGGTCCGTCGCAGGCACGCGTCGCAGGCATGGATCCCAACCTCGGTCTCGCCGCCCGTCACCACGCGAGCCTCTCCTCCGCTCGTCACGCGCGCGCCTCTCCCCGACCGATATCTCCGCGACCCTCTCCCCGACCCATCACGCCGCGAGCCTCTCCCCCGCCTCGTAGCCCCGCAGGCTGAGCGCCTGGAGGACGTGCGGCCGGGTGACGATGGGCTGGTCGTCGAGATCGGCGATCGTCTGGGCCACGCGCAGAACGCGGTGGTGGCCGCGAGCGCTCAGCCGCCCGCCGTCGTAGGCGTCGACGAGCGCTTGGCGCGCGGCCCGATCGGGGTGGACCGTGGCGCGGACGACGCATGCTTCCATCTGGCCGTTGCAGTCCGACCCAAGCCCCTTCAGGCGGACGGCTTGGCGTTCGCGCGCCGCGAGCACCCGCTCGCGGACCGCCGTCGAGCCCTCGGCCCTGGCGGCGGCCAGCTCCCCCGACGACGGACGCTGGACGTCGACGAGCAGGTCGATGCGGTCGAGGAGAGGCCCGCTCAGTCGCCGGCGGTGGCGTGCGACTTCGGTCTCGCTGCAACGGCAGCGCCCTTCCCCCGCCCCGGCGAATCCGCAGGCGCACGGGTTGGTCGATGCCACCAACATGACGCGGGTGGGGAAGACCGCGACGTGCTGGCCTCGCACGACGATCACGCAGCCGTCCTCCAGCGGCTGGCGAAGTGCCTCGAGGCTCGGCCGCGTGAACTCGGAGAGCTCGTCGAGGAAGAGCACGCCGAGGTGGGCGAGCGTCGCCTCACCGGGCGCCGGGAGGGAGCCCCCGCCAACCAGGCCGGAGGCGGAGATGGTGTGGTGCGGCGAGCGGAACGGGCGTTCCCGCGCGAGGCCCCGGCCGATGTGCAGCCCGGCGACGCTGCGGATCCGCGTGACCACGATCGCCTCCTCGTCGGTCAGCGGGGGAAGGATCGAGGGAAGCCGCCGGGCGAGCATCGTCTTGCCGGTGCCAGGAGGACCCTGCATGAGCAGGTTGTGGCCGCCCGCAGCCGTGATCTCGAGCGCACGGCGCGGGAGCGCGTGACCGCGAACGTCGGCGAGATCGGGGCTATCCTCGGGCGGCGCGAGCGCGGCGGGCGGCTCGGGCGGCGGCTCGGGCGCGCGCCTCTCGCCGCTGAGGACCTCGACCGACTCGCGCAGGGTGTCCACCCCGACGACGTCTACCCCTTCGACCAGCGAGGCCTCCCTGACCTGCGCGCGCGCGACGAGCAGCCCGGGCGGCCCCCACCGCCGCGCTCCCTCCGCGACGGCGAGGACTCCGCGGCACGGGCGAAGCCGGCCGCCCAGGCCGAGCTCGCCGAAGACCGCATAGGGCGCCAGGAGATCCGGGTCGAGCTGACCGCTGGCAGCGAGGATCCCGACGGCCAGGGCGAGGTCGTAGCTCGGGCCCGCCTTGCGCAGGTGCGCGGGTGCGAGGTTGGCGGTGATGCGCTTCATCGGGAAGTCGAAGCCGGAGTTCAGCAGCGCCGCGTGAACCCGCTCACGCGACTCCCGGACCGCCTTGTCGCCCAGGCCGACGACGGCGAAGCTCGGCAGCCCCGCGCGGATGTCGACCTCGACCCACACCCGTTGGGGCTCGAGGGCGTAGAGCGCGAAGGTGGCGATGCGGGTGAGCACGGTCGGCACGCTAGGGAGCATTCCGTCACACCTCTGCACGCGATCGTCACAGCTGCGCGGCGGAGGTGTCACAAGATCGTGCAGGCGGGCGTGCAAGGCACCCGGCGGGCCTAGGTTGCCGCGAATGGACCCCCGCCACCATCTCGGCCGCGTCGGGGAGCGGCTGGCCGCCGAGCACCTCGAGCGCCTCGGCTTCGACGTCCTCGATCGCAACTACCGCACGCGCCACGGGGAGCTCGACCTGGTGGCCTTCGATGGAGACACGCTCGTCTTCTGCGAGGTCAAGACGCGGCGCGCACGCAGGGCCGGCGCCGCGTGGGACGCACTCAATTACCGCAAGTGCACGCGGGTCCGGCGGATGGGCGCCTCGTGGTTGACCGAGCGGCCCGGGCGCCCCTATGCGCGAGAACTGCGCTTCGACGCGATCGGAGTCAGCTTCGACGGGGCGGGCCGCCTGATCTCCCTCGACCACCTGGAGGGAGCGTTCTGATGGGCTTCCCACCCCGAAGGGGGAAATGGCGACTGGGCGAGGCTTGGCGGCTAGAGCTCGAGCTGCTGGTAGGCGATCGACTGGAAGGAGAGTCGGTGGAGTGGCGAGACGCCTCGCGACATGATCGCGGCGCGATGCTCTGGCGTCGCGTAGCCGACGTGGGCGGCGAACTCCCACCCCGGGTGCAGGCGGTCCGCGCGGCGCATGTAGCGGTCGCGGGTGACCTTGGCGAGGATGGACGCTGCGGCGATCGCGGCGCTGCGAGCGTCGCCGTCGATCAGCGCCCGCTGCTCGTAGCCGATCGCAGGGACCGGAAAGCCGTCGGTGAGGCACAGGCAGCCCGGCCTGGCGACGCGCAGGAGGGCCTCGCGCAGCGCCGCGACGTTCGTGCGGTGCAACCCGTGGCCGTCGATGCGCCGGACGCATCGGGAGACGATCGCGGCGCGGGTCGCGGTCCGAAGGATCAACGGGTAGAGCGCCTCACGCGACTCCTGGCTGCGCTGCTTGGAGTCGTTGAGGCTGGAGAGCATCCGCCGGTCGCTCAGGGTGAGGCGCTCGTGGTCGAAGAGCACCGCGGCCGCGACGAGCGGCCCGGCCAGGCAGCCGCGGCCCGCCTCGTCGGCGCCCGCGACCCACCGCGCCCCGAGCTCCCGGTCGAAGCGCAGGAGCTTGGCGCCCGTCCGCGCGCTCCGGCGCCGCGAGCCGCGCCGCGGCGCCTGCTTGGATGCAGGGGCTACCGGCGGGGACGAGGTCTCAGAGGAGGCCGAGCCGGCCGGGGGGCCAGTAGGTGGCGAAGGCGCCCCCGATGATCCATTTCTTGGGAACCGGGCCCCAGAAGCGGCTGTCGTCGGAAGACCCACGGTTGTCTCCCATCATGAAGTAATGGTCGGGCGGAATGGTGATGGACTGGGGGAAGTCGCAGGTGTCTCCCTCGCGGCAGGGCCGCACGAAGCTCTCTTTCTGCAGCCTGCCGTTGAGGACGACCCGACCGTTCGAGATCGCGATCCTGTCGCCGGGGCCGGCCACGACCCGTTTGATGAAGTTGACGTCGGAGCGGTCGGGGGTCGGGCGGGGACAGGGCTGGCCCTCCTCCGCGGGCGCGCCGCACTGGTTTACGTCCGATCCCTTGGGAGGATGAAAGACGAGCACTTCGCCGATCTCGGGGTCGGCGAAGCGGTTGCCGATTCGGTTGACGAGCACGCGCTGGCCGACGTCGAGCGTCGGCTCCATCGACTCGCTCGGGATCCGGTAGGGCTTTACCAGGAGGGCCTGGATGCCGAGCGCGAGGCCGATCGCCACGACGACGATGACCACGAACTCGATGACCTGGCCGCCCCCCGACTTGGGCTTGGTCTGCACGCTCAGGAGCTGGCGCCGGTGGACCCGGCTTCCTCGGCGGCGACTGGCTCCTCGGCCCCCCCGACTGCGGCTTCGCCCTCGGCGTCAAGGCCGCCGGCGACCGGCTCGTGGAGCAGCCCGGGCTCTATGCCCTCCTCGGGCCCCAGGGTGCGACGCTCGCGCACGCGGGCCCGCTTGCCGACCCGCCCGCGCAGGTAGTAGAGCTTGGCCCGGCGCACGTCGCCGCGCGCCGCTATCTCGATTCGCTCGATCTTGGGCGAGTGGACCGGAAAGGTCCGCTCCACGCCCACCCCGAAGGACTGCTTGCGGACCGTGAAGGTCTCGCGTACGCCGTGACCCTGGCGCTTGATGACGACGCCCTCGAAGACCTGCGTCCTACGGCGCGTGCCCTCGACGACCTGGAAGTGCACGCGGACGCGATCGCCGGCTGCGAACTTCGGGACGCGGCGCAGTTGCGCGCGCTCGAGGCTGTCGATGACGCTGCTCACGGCAAGGAGGAAGAGGTGCGCCGGGGGGTCGGACCCACCAGGGCGAAGCGAGATGGTAGCGGACCGCCCGCGGCGCCCCTATCGCTTCGCCCCCCCTCGCCGGCGCGCCTGCTCCAGGCGCCAGGCGCGGACGCGCGCGTGGTGGCCCGAGAGCAGCACGTCGGGCACCGGCCACCCGCGGTAGGAGGCCGGGCGGGTGTAATGCGGGTACTCGGGGAGGCCCTCCAGCGCGGCGCTGAACGACTCCTCGACCGCCGAGTCGACGTGCCCGAGCGCGCCGGGCCGCTTCCTGAGCACTCCATCGCACACGACCATCGCGGCGAGCTCGCCGCCCGAGAGGACGTAGCGACCGATGGAGAGCGCGTCGGAGCACAGGTGCTCCACGATGCGCTCGTCGAAGCCCTCGTAGCGTCCGCACAGGAGGGTGAGGGCCGGCTCTGAGGCGAGCTCTGACAGGAGGGCGTCGTCGAGGAGGCGTCCACCGGGGGTCAGCGCGACGATGCGCCGCTCGGCGCGGAGCTCGACCGGATCGCGCCCGTAGAACGCACGCAGTGCCGCGTCCACGACGTCGACGCGCAGGACCATCCCCGCCCCGCCCCCGAACGGTGCGTCATCCACCTGGCCCGCCGCGAGCGGGGTGTGCTCGCGGTAGGAGACACAGCGCAGCTCGTCACCTCGCGCGAGCGCATTGGCGACGTGGCGCTGGCTCTCGAACCATTCAAACCACTGCGGAAACAGGGTGAAGACGTCGATCTGCATCAGCCGGGCCGCACGCCCTCGCCCAGGAACGCCAGATCGACGTCGATGCGCCGGACGCCGACGTCCACCGAGCGCACGGCATCGCGGATCAGCGGCACGAGTAGGTCGTCCCCGCCACCGGGACGGGCGACCTCGAGCACCTCGCAGCTCGGAAGGCCGAGCAGGCGACGGACTTCGCCCACCTCTCGATCGCCGTCGGTGACCCGGCAGCCCTCGAGCTCCTCCGCGTACCACTCCTCCTCTCCGAGGGGCGGCGCCTCGCGGGAGGAGACCAGCAGCCGCTCGCCGCGCAGGCCCTGCGCCGCCTCGCGTCCCGCGAAGCCGCGGAGGCGGAGGATCGGACGATCCTCCGTCCCCACCCGGCGCTCGATCTCCGCCTCTCGGCCCGCCACCGTGACCCGGCCCGCGGCCGCCAGCAGGCCCGGGCGCGCCTCGCGGACATGGAAGCTCCCGTCGAGGCCGTGCGGGCGGCCCACGACACCGGCCACGAGGGGCCGGTCGGGCATCAGTCCACGATGTCGACGAGAACGCGCTGGTCGGCGCGGGCGGCGGCCGCCTTGACCACCGTCCGCAGGGCGCCGGCCGTGCGACCGCCCCGGCCGATGACCTTGCCGTAGTCCTCGTCGGCCACCGTCAGCTCGAGCACGACCGTGCCGTCGTCCTCCTCGAGCTCGGTGACCTCGACAGAGTCGGGCTCGGCCACGACCGCGCGAGCGAGGAAGCCGAGCAGGTCGGCGAGGTCGGACACCAGGGGCTAGGCGGTGCGGCCCGAGGGGTCGATGCCCTGGGTGCGCATGAGCTTGCGCACCGTCTCGGTCGGCTGGGCGCCGCGCGTGAGCCACAGGCGAACGCGGTCCTCGTCGAGCGAGATGGTCGACGGGTTGGTCTGCGGGTTGTAGCGCCCGACGATCTCGATCACGCGGCCGTCGCGCGGGGAGCGCTGGTCGGCGACGACGACCCGCCAGATCGGATCCTTGCGCCCGCCTACGCGGGTGAGCCTCAGTCGGACTGCCATGCGACGGTGCAGGGTAGCGGCAGAAGCCAAGGGCGGCCGTCCGCTTCGCCGCGGCGACGCTTTGGCGGCGTGGTCGGCCGGACCTGCCCCCTCCCTCGCGGGCGCAGGGTCACCGCCCGCCGCGCATGAGCGCCCCGAGGTCGGGCATCTTGCCCTGGCTGAGGCCCTTCATCATCTTGCGCATCTGGGCGAACTGCTTGACGAGTTGGTTGACCTGCTGGACGCTCGTGCCCGACCCCTTGGCGATCCGCAGCCGCCGCGAGCCCTTGATGAGGTCCGGCCGCCTGCGCTCCTCGGGGGTCATGGAGAGGACGATCGCCTCGACGCGGTCGAGCTCGCGCTCGTCGATGTTCATGTTCGAGAGCTGCTTGCCCGAGAGGCCCGGGAGCATCCCGAGCAGCGAGGTCAGCGGCCCCATCTTGCGGACCTGCTTCATCTGTTCGAGGAAGTCCTCGAAGGTGAACTGCTCCTTTCGCAGCTTGCGCTCGAGCTCTGCGGCCTTGTCCTCGTCGATCTGCTGCTCGGCGCGTTCGATGAACGAAAGGACGTCGCCCATCCCCAGGATCCGCTGTGCCATGCGATCGGGATGGAAGCGCTCGAACTGGTCGAGCTTCTCGCCGGTGGAGGCGTAGAGAATGGGCTTGCCGGTGATCGCCTTGACCGACAGCGCCGCGCCGCCGCGGGCGTCGCCGTCGAGCTTTGACAGGATGACGCCGTCGAACTCCACGACCGCCCCGAACTCCTCGGCCACGTTGACGGCGTCCTGGCCGGTCATCGCGTCGACGACCAAGAGGATCGTGTGGGGCTTGATCGCCTTGCGGATGTCGGCGAGCTCCTTCATGAGCTCCTTGTCGACGTGCAGGCGGCCCGAGGTGTCGACGATGAGGACGTCCTTGCCCTCCTTCGACGCGCGATCACGCGCCCAGCGCGCGATGGCGACGGGATCGGAGTCGGTTCCCTGCTCGTAGACCTCGGCACCGACTTGGCCGCCGACCTTGACGAGCTGGTCCACCGCCGCCGGGCGGTAGACGTCGCAGGCGGCGACCGCGACCGAGGAGCCGTGCTGCTCGCGCAGGTGGCGGGCGAGCTTGGCGGTGGCTGTGGTCTTGCCCGACCCCTGGAGCCCCGCCATCAGGATCACCGTCGGCGGGCGCGGCGAGAAGGCGACGTCGCGCCCCGCGCCGCCCATCAGCGCCGTCAGCTCCTCGTTGACGATCTTTACAACGTGCTGGCCCGCCTTGAGCTGGCCGATGACCTCCTGCCCGAGCGCGCGTTCCTTCACCGCGGCGGTGAACTGACGAACGACCTTGAGGTTGACGTCGGCCTCGAGCAGCGCGAGGCGCACCTCGCGCATCGCCTTGTTGACGTCGTCCTCGGTCAGCGACCCGCGTGAGCGGACGTCACCGAGCGCCTCCTGGAGCTTCTCGGAAAGGGAGTCGAACACGTCCCCGAGAGGCTAGC
>JBBPZA010000109.1:0-9318 GCA_038199375.1 Solirubrobacterales bacterium
CGTTGGCGTCGGTGGCGGTGCCGACCGTGGAGCGGGCGTCGGCACCCATCCGCTCCTGGCCGACGATGATCGCGGTCGTCAGCCCGTCGAGTACGTCGACCTCCGGCCGCGCCAGCGTCGGCATGAAGCCCTGCACAAAGGCGCTGTAGGTCTCGTTGATCATCCGCTGCGACTCCGCGGCGATCGTGCCGAACACCAGCGAGCTCTTGCCCGAGCCGGAGACGCCGGTGAACACCGTCAGCCTGCGCTTCGGGATCTCGACGTTGATGTCCTTGAGGTTGTTCACGCGCGCGCCGTGCACGCGGATCAGATCGTGGCTGTCGGCAACGTGCAGCGCAGGCGACTGGGTGTGCGTCCTCGTGGCCATGCTCATCAGTGTCCGTGGGTGAGCCGATGCTCGGTGCCGCGACGACGCTGAGCGCGGGAGCGGGGGGTCGGCACTCATCGGTCCTGAAGCAGCCCGAGGACGCTGCCATCGGGGTCGGTGAGGGTAGCCACCAGGCGGTCGCGAACGGGAAGTTCGGGAAATCGACAGCCGATCGCCCCGTTGGACTGGCTCACCTGCCGACCGCGGTTTCCCGCCGTGCGCGAAGGAGGTTCGCCATGGCCGCGCTTCCGCGGTCGATGATCGCTCGCCGATCCGGCCTCTCGTGGAACGCGACGGGGTCGTAGTCGTGGGGAAGCGCCTTTCGCAGGTGCTCGTCGAGCGCAAAGAGGCGCGGGTAGTACCCGCCACCCATGCAGAAGATCGCATCGAAGACCTGCCCGTCGATCTTGTGATCGGCGGTCCTCGTCGCGTGTTGCAGTTCGAGCGCGGTGCGACCGTCAGGGGCTTCGGAAAGCTGCTCACGGTTCCTCCGTTGCCGTGCGCGTCGATGGAGTCGGGGGTGCGTGAGTCGATCGGCACACTGGGTCCCGCAGTGCCCACGCGTCATGATTCCCGCTCGTGAGCGCGCCCGACCCAGCCAAGTTCGCGGATCGGTGGATTGGTGCCTGGAACGCGCGCGATCTCGAGGCGGTGCTGACCGACTATGCGGACGACGTCGTGTTCACGTCGCCCACCGCGGTCCGATTCGCCCCTGAGAGCGAGGGCACGATCCGCGGCAAGCATGCCCTCCGCCGCTACTGGACCGTTGCGCTGCGGGGCAATCCGGACCTTCGCTTCGAACTGCTGGACGTCTATGCCGGCATCGATACCGTCGTGCTGCATTACCGCAACCAGGTGGGCGGCTTGGTCAACGAGGTGCTGACCTTTCGCGACGGGCTGATCGCGGTCGGGCACGCCACCCACCCCGCACCCTGATGCGGTGACGCTCGCAGATCGGAGCCGGAGGTTCGCGGCGAGCCGCGGCGGGTCGGCCAGCGCCTTCTTGATCCGGCGCTACAGCGCCTGGCGCAACCGGCACGCGCAGGAGCGAATGCTGCGTGAGGTGGTCAAGCGCGCGCAGACGTTGCCAGACGCGGCACTAGCCGCGCTCGCGGGCCGTTCCGCGATTGCGGCCGATGTAGGCGACCATGCGGCTCGTCACAGCGGCGGCGACGTCGAACCGGTCGTCGGCGGGCCCGTTGGCGTCGTCGAGGTGCTGCGAGATCTCACGGGAGAGGACGGGCGCCGGCTCGGCGATGATGTCGCAGCACACGTGCGCGGCCTCGTGCACGACGTCGGGATCGACGCTCCACAGCGTCTCGAAGCCCCGCTCGTCGTCCGGCGTCTCGGGTTGGCCCGGGCGTTCGATCCCGGCCAGGCAGGCGCCGTAGCCCGGTCCCGCACAGACGAGCGCCCACTCGCGCACCATCGGGTTCGAAGATTGGAGCGGCAGCTCGACCGGCCCGCCGCTCGGGCGCCGCGCCTCGTCGAAGTCCGCGAGCGCCACGGCGTAGTCGGCCGTGCGGGAGAGCTCACGCCAGCGCGGCTCGGCGTGGCGGTAGAAACGCTCCTGCTGGAAGGTGCCGAAGAGCACCGCCCGCTCGGCGCGCATGCACAGCTCGTCCTCGATCGCCCAGCTCATGGCCAGGACCGTGCGCTTCGACAGCAGATGGCGGTCAAGGTCGGGGCGGCGCCGGCGCAGGGCGGCGAAGAGCGAGCGCTCGGGCTCCTCGCCGGCCTGAGTGACGCGGGCGATGGCCGCCTGCAGGGACAGTCCACGCTCACGCTCGTCGAGGGTCTGGACGAGGAGCGCGACTTCGCGCTCGGAGTAGCGGCGGTGGCCGCTGGCCAGCCGCTGGGGATCGGGGAAGCCGTGCCGGGTCTCCCACATGCGCAACGTCGCCTCGGAGAGCCCCGTCCGCGCGGCGACGTCTCCTATCGAGAGTGAGCCCGGCCGGTCTCCGTCGCTCACGCGACGGCCTCGAGCGACTCTCCGGCCTCGAGCGACTCCTTGGCCTTCTGAAGGCCGAGGCGGATGCGGCTCTTGGCGGTGCCGAGCGGAATGTCGCGCTCGCGAGCGATCTCGCGTGCGGTCAGGCCCTTGCCGAAGGCCAGCAGCACGGCCTCGCGCTGAGTGTCGGGAAGGGTCTCGAGGGCGCCCATGACCTCGGTCGAGCGCTCGCGGCGCAGGACCGTCTCGTCGGCGCCGCCGTCGCTCGAGCGCTCACGTGGATCGTGGGTGCGCGCCTCGCGCTCGACGGCGGCGTCGTGGGCCGCCTGCGAGCGCCAGCGGTCGAGGGCGCGGCTGCGAGCGAGCATGGAGATGTAGGTGGGCAACGACCCGCGGGCGGGATCGAACTGCGAGGGGTTTCGCCACAGGCTCATGAATACGTCCTGGACGACGTCCTCGGCCGCCGTCGGATCACGCAGCACCCGCATCGCCGCGGCGAAGGCCCGGCTCGAGTACAGGCGGTAGGCGCTCTCCAAGGTGCGGGAGCGGCTGAGGTTCTCGTCCATAGGGTTCAACATAGCGTAGAAGTTTGCCATAGCGCCTGTTTACCCTCTCAGGGACGTCGAAACGGGCTCGACGGCAACTTTCGCGTTCGGGTGAGCAGACGGTCCGATGGCGGTCCGAACCGCTCTCGAAGGCACCGCCTACGGTCGTCCCGGCCGCGCGCGGCCGTTCGAGCGCGCCAGCTCCCCGGCGCGCTCGGCGTAATCGATCCGGCGTAGAGCGTCCTCGAGCAGTTGCCCGACTCGTTCGAGGCGGCGCTCCTCGTCGCGCAGCTCGAGCAGCTCCTGCTTGGCCCCGGGCGCGAGGTCGACGGTCCCCGCCATGCCGTAGGCGTCGAGCTCCTCGAGGTCCTCGGGCTCGGGCCGCGAGTCGGTGGCGCGATCGACGAGGTCGGCGTAGCGCTCGCGGGCCTGCGCGGCGGCCGAGTCGGACTCCTCGGCGGACTCGTCCTCGAGCAGCACGACGTCGCCGGCCGGATAGGCGAGGTCCTCCACTCGGCGCAGCAATCGGAAGGGGCGGGTACCCTCGGCGAGGATGTTCAGGCGGCCGTCCTCGGCGCGCTCCAGCACCCGGGGGATCGAGGCGGCGCAGCCGACCTCCCGCAGGCCGTCGTCGGAGAGCCAGAGCACGCCGAACTCCGTCTCCGCCTCGAGGCACTCCTCGATCATCGTCTTGTAGCGCTCCTCGAAGATGTGCAGCGGCACGGTCTCCTGGGGCAGGAGCACGAGCCCGAGTGGGAAGAGCGGGAAGCGGTCGAGGATCTCGGACACCGGCCGCGAAGGCTAAAGGTCGCGCGGTCGTTCGCGCCGCCGCGAGCCGGGCGCCCCCGGCGCCCGTACCTTCGGTACATGACCGCGCTCGTCTGGTTTCGCCGCGATCTCCGCGTCCACGACCACCCCGCCCTGTCCGCGGCGCTCGCCGAGCACGAGCACGTCGTGCCCGTCTTCTGCCTCGACGACCGGCTCCTGCGCGGCCGCCACGCCTCCGGCCCGCGGACGCAGTTCCTGCTCGAGTCGCTCACCGACCTCGACGGCTCGCTGCGCGAGCGCGGCGGCGGTCTGGTCGTGCGCCGCGGACGGCCCGAGCGCGAGCTCACGGCCCTTGCCGAGGAGACCGGGTCCGAGGCGATCTACTTCACCCGCGACGTCTCCCCGTTCGCGCGGAAGCGCGGCGAGCTCGCGCAGGTCGCCTTCGCGGAAGCGCGCCTCGAGACCCACGCCTGCCCGGGCCTCAACATCGTCGACGACGTGGGCGAGGTGCGCACCCAGAACGGCGATCCCTACACGGTCTTCTCGCCGTTCTGGCGCAACTGGACGACGATCCCCCGCCGCGAGGTCCTCGATGCACCACGCACGGTCGCCCTCCCCGGCGAGGTCGAGCGCGGCGTGGTCCCCTCGCTGTCCGACCTCGGCCTCGAGCAGGAGCTCTCCGAGCCGCCGGCCGGAGGCGAGGGGCCGGGCCGCGAGCGGATGGACACCTGGCTGCGCGACGGGGTCAAGAGCTACGACCGTACCCACGACGCGCTCGACGCCGACGCCACCTCACGCCTCTCGCCCTACCTGCACTTCGGTTGCGTCTCGCCACGCGAGCTCGAGGATCGCCTGCCCGGCGACGGCAAGGGCGTCGGGGCGTTTCGGCGTCAACTCTGTTGGCGCGACTTCTACCACTCGGTCCTGTGCGCCCATCCCGACAACGCCCACCACGAGTTCCAGCCGCGCTTCCGCGACCTGAAGTGGTCCTACGCGGAGAAGCGGTTCCAGGCCTGGACCGAGGGGCGCACCGGCTTCCCGCTCGTCGACGCCGGCATGCGCCAGCTCCGGCGCGAGGGCTGGATGCACAACCGCGCGCGCCTGGTCGTCGGCTCCTTCCTGACCAAGGACCTCGGCATCGACTGGCGCTGGGGCGAGCGGTGGTTCATGCGGCTGCTCGTGGACGGCGACGAGGCCAACAACAACGGCAACTGGCAGTGGATCGCCTCGGTCGGGACCGACCCTCAGCCGTACTACCGGCGCATGTACAACCCGGCCCGTCACATGGAGCGCTTCGATCCGCAGGGCCGCTACGTGCGCGAGTACGTGCCCGAGCTGCGCGAGGTGCCCGACCGCCACCTGCGCGAGCCGTGGGAGATGCCCACCGAGACGCAGGAGGAGGTCGGCTGCGTGATCGGTCGCGACTACCCCGAGCCGATGGTCGACCGCCGGCAGGCGCGCGAGGAGGCCAGGGAGCGCTATGGCGCGGCCGCCAGCCGAGGCGGCTAGCGAGCCGACCGCCGCGCCGGCCGCAGCCGCGGGCGCGCCGTTGACGCCAAGAGCGAGCGCACCGGTGCGCTCGTGCTGGTCGAAGGGCATCGAGGCGCCCGCATAGGCGATGGGTGCCGCTGGAGGCCCCGAATCGCCCCTACCGCGAGCCCGTTGTCGCGATGCGCCATACTCGGCCGATCGCTACGCAGGGGCTTCCACCGCATGGTCGCGACCCGCGCCCCGAGCGCGGGTGGAGCGACCAGGTCACCGGCTCGATCGAGGCTGTGAGCGCCGATCGTCCCGATCAGGACCACCTCATCGCCCAGGTCCGCGACGCCGTCTTCCCGCTTGCGTTGCGCGGCTACGACCGCGAGGCGGTCGACGCCTACGTCAAGCGGGTCAACCGCCTGGTCACCGACCTCGAGGCCAGCCGTTCGCCCGAGGCCGCCATCCGCCGGGCGCTCGATCAGGTGGGCGAGGAGACGAGCGGCATCCTCCAGCGCGCCCAGCAGACCGCCAACGAGATCACCGAGCGCTCCCGGGGCTCGGCCGACGACCGCATCCGCGAGGCCGAGCGCGAGGCCCGCGCCATGACCGACGACGCCGAGGACCGCGTGCGGGAGCTCGAGGCCGACTACGGCGCGATCTGGGCGCGACGCGACCGCCTGCTCGACGAGGTGCGGGACCTGGCCGAGCGCCTGCTGGCCACGGCCGACGACGCCGCCGATCGCTTTCCGACCCAGGACGAGGAGGCCGAGGTCGTCGATAGTCCGCGGGCGGACACAGCGTCGTTCCCTCAGCTCGAATCCGGGGATGAGGAGACCACGGTCTCGGCGCCGTTCGATATCTCGAGCGCCGTCGACTTCGAGGCGAGCTCCGAGGACGAGCCCGCCGGCTTCGATCCGCCGGAGCCGGTCGTGGTCGACCCCGCCACTGATGGCTCGGACGAGGACCGCGGGGGACCCGCGTCGAGCGGTCGGCCGGTCTCGGGCGCGTCCGAGGCGAGCGAGGATTCGTACGAGCTCAGGCGCCCTGACGAGATCGACTTCGCCGATCAGCTCGGCGACGACGAGCCCGACCCTCGCGATCCTCCGGGGGAGGACCTCCCGCACGAGGTGCGCTCGCCCTAGGCGGTGCCGCCGCCGTCGCCTGTGGGTCGGCCGGGCCGGCGCGCGGAGATCAGCAGGTTGTAGAAGACCGACGCCGGCAGCACCGGCTCGAGTACGGCCCGGTCGATCCGCTGGAGCGTCAGGTAGCCGCGGTGGGCCCAGTGGTACCAGAGCCGGGGGAGCTGCTCGGGCTCGGCCGTCCCCTCGAGCGTCCGGTTGGCCCAGCCGAACCAGCTCGCGGTCAGCTCCTGGCCCGCGATCCTCACCGCATCGAGGCCGGCGCGGCGCGCGTGGCGGTCGAGGTCGCTCGGCGTGAAGGCGTGGACGTCGACGACCCCCTCGAGCACCTGCTCCTCGCTCAGCACTCCGGCCGCCTGCGCGGGCGGGCGGTGGCCGTCGGCGGAGGCGAGATCCCCCTCATGGCAGCGCGCCGGGGCGCGCAGGACCCGCCGCCACGCCGGCGCGGCCACCAGAGCCGCTCGCTTCGGAACGGTGGCCAGCCGGTCGCCGTAGCGGGAGGGCTCACCGCAGAACGCGAGCGTGCCCCCCGGGCGCAGCACGCGCGCGAACTCCGCAAAGGCCTGCTCGAGATCCGGAATGTGGTGCAGTACGGCGTGCCCGAAGACGAGATCGAACGAGGCGTCGGGAAAGGGCAGATCGCCCGCCTCGGACCGAACCGTCTCGACCGCGAGGCCGAGCTCCTGTGCCGAGGCCTCGAGGGCACTGAGCATCCCGGGCGAGATGTCGGTGGCCACCGCCTGGCCGATCACCCCGGCGCTGAACAGGTTGAGTGTGAAGTAGCCCGTCCCGGCCCCGATCTCGAGCGCTCGGTCGAAGCGGGAGGGGCGTCGCCCGAGGGCACGGCTGAGCTTGCCGGCGACCTGGCGGCGGCCGAGCTCGCCGTAGCCGATCCCCCACTTCGAGTCGTAGTCCGTGGCGGCGAGATCGTGGTAGCGGACGTTGACCCGCTTGACCTCGTAGGTGCTCGCGGGGGCGCCCATGGGGGGAGCTTAGGCCGGAAGGCAAACAGGCCTCCTATAGCCTCGCCGCCTTGAGCGCCCCCGCCGCCGAGCACGTGCAGCGCGACCAGCCGCCCGGCGTCCCGCCGCTCGCGCTGACCGGGGAGCGCACCCTGCCGGACGTCCCGGCCGAGAACTACTGGTTCCAGCGTCACCTCGTCGTCTACCGGTGGGTCGCGCCGCGCTGCGCGGGCCTGGAGGTCGTCGACCTCGCCTGCGGGGAGGGCTACGGCGCGGACGCCCTGGCCAAGCGGGCGACGTGCGTGGTCGGCGTCGACGCCAACCCCGAGGCGCACGAGCATGCACGGCTGCGGTACTCGCGACCCGGCGTGCGCTTCGTACGCGAGCTCGTCGAGAGCTTCGCCGAGCCGAGCGACGCCGTCGTCTTCCTCCAGACCATCGAGCACGTCGAGGACCCCGGGGCGGTCCTCGAACGGGTGCGCGGGCTCCTGCGCCCGGGCGGGGTGGCCTACGTGTCGACGCCCAACGTGCTCACCCTCGCGCCGCCGGGCGCCGATCGCTCGGGCAACCCGTGGCACGTGCACGAGTACTGGGCCGAGGAGTTCCGCGCTCTGTGCGCCGGCGTCTTCGGGCGGGTCGAGCTGCTGGGGCTGTTCCACGCGCGGATGCTGCGCGCTCACGAGCTCGCCATCGCGGCCGGCTGGGACGCGCTGCACCCGCGGCTCGGCATCACCCGGTCGTTCTACGACCGCTTCGTGCCCGCGATCTCGGAGCGCGACTTCGCCCTGCGGGCCGAGGCCGCAGGCGCGGATCTCGAGCGCTCGCTCGACTTCGTGGCCGTGCTGCGCCCGTGACCGGCCCCCAGCCTCGCGGGTCGCGTCCGCGGGTGGGCGCGCTCGCGCTCGTCCTGCACTCGCACATGCCCTACGTGGAGGGCTTCGGGACCTGGCCCTTCGGTGAGGAGTGGCTGTGGGAGGCGGTGGCCACCGTCTACCTGCCGCTGCTCGAGGTCCTCGACGGAGCCCCGGTGACCCTGGGCCTCACTCCGGTCCTGTGCGACCAGCTCGAGACCCTGCCCGGCCCCGCCGGCGAGCGCGTCCTCGCTTTCCTGCGTGAGGTAAGCGCCCCCCTGCACGCAGAGGACGCGGACGGCCTGCGCCGCGGCGGGCAGTCGGAAGCGGCCGCCGAGGTCGAACGTGCGGCCGACGACTACGCGGCGGCGGAGCGCTCCTTTGCCGCGCTCGGCGGCGACCTGCTGGGAGCCTTCCGCCGACTCGCCGGCGGGTCGGGGCCGGAGCTGCTGGGCTCCGCCGCGACCCACGCCGTCCTGCCCCTGCTCGCCACCCGAGGCGGCCGGCGGCTGCAGATCGAGGCCGGACTGCGTGCCCACGAACGCCGCTTCGATCACCGCCCGCAGGCCTTCTGGCTGCCCGAGTGCGGCTACGTTCCGGGCCTCGAGGAGCTGCTCGCCGATGCGGGCGCGCGCGCCTTCTGCCTCGACCAGACCGACGCGTGGGGGCTCGGAGCCCCCGAGCAGCTCGAGCCCGTGCGCACCCCGGCGGGTCCGGTGGCCATCCCGATCGACTGGAGCACGGTCGGACTTGTGTGGGACGACCGCTCGGGCTACCCCGTCCACGGGCGTTACCGCAACTACCACGGGCGGACCATCCACGACCTCAAGCCCTGGGACAACTCCGGCGCGCCCTACGACCACGACGCGGCGCGCCGGCTCGCCGCCGAGCACGCCCGCGACTTCCTGCGCCGGTGCGCCGCGCGCCTCGAGGGCCACCGCGTCGAGCGGGATCGCACCGGCCTGCTCTGCTGCCCGCTCGACACGGAGCTCCTCGGCCACTGGTGGTACGAGGGTCAGACCTGGCTCGCGACGGTCCTCGCGGAGGCGGAGGACCACGGCGTCGAGCTGCTGTCCCTGTCGGAGGCTCTGGCGCGGGTCGAGCCCGTCGAGGGGCGCGAGCTCGTTCCCTCGAGCTGGGGCGTCCCCAAGGATCTGTCGACCTGGGACTCGCCGCGCGTGGCGGAGCTGGTCGTGGCCGCCCGACGGGGCGAACTGGAGCTGGTGGCCGCGGCGAACCGTATGCGCGGCGACGGC